>VGSF01000106.1 GCA_016875165.1 Deltaproteobacteria bacterium | reverse complement strand
GGTGGGTGGCCAAGGTCGGATGAGGAAAGGTTCGGCGTAAAGGCCAAGGGCGCCCATGGCCGGGGGGCCAGTCCAGTCCGCTTGGAACCATGAGGCGCTGATTTCTCCGTGGATGGGGCGGGGCTGACGCCTTCCGCCTCCTCCGGCGGAGGTTCAGTGAGAACACCATGAACAGGGATATCCCAGCCGATGCTTCCGGCGCGCACCGGCCTGGCCCCCCGGCCAAAACAGAATCTTTGCCAGGGTTAGTTCCTCCGATATTCCTGCCATAGCCACTCGTGACTGAAGGGTTACCCCTCCGCTCTTGACTCTTAGTCTCCAATCTACTATATTATTCCCGAACCTCAGGCTGCCCCCGGCGGGTATGCCGCTGGGCCCCAAAGTAACTACGCAGGGGAAAGACAGGAGATGATTTTGCTTACCCTAAGACAAAACAATCCATCCAGGAACATTTTGCTGGCCTGGATACTGGCCGCTCTTTTATCTGTGGCCTTTTCTTTTGCGCCTACACCGGCAGCCGCCGACTGGTCGCCGTTGATCGAGCGCCTGGTATCCGATGGTTTTGAAGAGGAGGCCGTCCGTGCCCTCTTCTCCCGTCCTGAGGTAAAGTTTGAACCGCGGGCCATGAAAAGCAAGCTTGAAGAACTTTTTAAGAAGAAAACTGTAAAACCAACGGGTGTCCTCAACGGTTTCTTGAGAAGTGAGGTGATCGCCGATGCCCGCTCTTATATCCAGGGAAACAGAGTCATTCTTGAAAATATCCATATTCGTTATTGCGTGCCCCAGGAAATCGTGGTGGCCATCTTGCTTATTGAAACCCTTCTTGGCAAAAACGTGGGCCAAAACCATGCTTTGAACAGACTGGCCAGCATGGCTCTCTGCACCGACCTTGAAACCATCCGGCCCTACCTTCCCCGTAAGTTGCTCACTACCAAAAATGAAGACCTCGCCCGAAGTCGCTGCCGGCAAAAAGCTGATTGGGCCTACGCTGAACTCAAGGCCCTGATCGATTACTCGGCCAAGAGCGGCATCGACCCCGTAAGCCTTCCGGGTTCCATTTATGGGGCCGTTGGTCTTTGCCAGTTTATGCCTTCAAACATCTTTTCCTATGGCATTGATGCCGATGGCGATGGGCGCATTGACCTCCTTTCCACGCCCGACGCCCTCCATAGCATCGCCAATTATTTACGGAGCCACGGCTGGAAGTGCAACATGAACCAGATCAACAAAAAGAGGGTTATTTTTGCCTACAATCACAGTACCGTCTATGTGAACACGGTTTTAGCCGTGGCTGAAAAGCTTAAAGAATAGAGGCATACCAAGCCATACGACAAATCTCCTCTCGCTCATTCCAACTTTGTTATTGTTACGGGGTAAATTTGGCGGATAAAAGGGTTTGGGCTGAGCGGGTTTAATTTTTCTAAGGATGATGGTTTCGTAAAAAGTCGCGAAAGGGTCATTGCGAGCGCCAGCAAAGCAATCTCGTTTTTATAAGCGCCCGACAAGACAAGATTGCTTCGTCGTCCCGCCAATGCGGAACTCCTCGCAATGACAAGAACAGGACTTTTTACGAGATCATCAAGGATGGCTGGGGAATAATGAATTGACTCTTCGCTTTATCATTCCTTGGTTGAGTTTCACTCGCTTGGAAACAGGGCGCTGTCTGAGCAGTACATAGGTCGCTCCGGCGCCGCCATCACAGAGCCTCGCGCTTGAATAAGCAATGACCCATTTTCGCCACGGGCCATGCCTGAGCCATTTTATTAAATTTTATCCAGGATCTGCTGATGAAAAAAGAAATTGCTTTTCTCTCCATCGCCATTGCCTTCATAGCCGGGATCGTTGTGGGTGTGGTCATGGCTGTTTATTACGAAGACAAAACGCCGATTATGTCCACAGCCATGAAACAATCTCCCCCAGGTTCGGCCCCTGCCGTTCCCTCTGAGGATTTTCAAAGAAAGATTGAATTGCTTCTTTCCATCCTTAAAGACGACCCCAAGAATTTAGATGTCCTTACCCAGTTGGGAAACGCCTATTTCGATACAGATCAATTCGACCGGGCCATTGAGGCTTATTCCAAAGCCCTGGCCCTTGACCCCAAGAACGCTGACGTGCGCACGGACATGGGAATCATGTATCGAAAGAAAGGAAATTCCGACCGGGCCATTGCCGAGTTCAAAAAAGCAGCGGAAGATGATCCCCAGCACGTCAACAGCCGCTACAACCTCGGTATCGTCCTCCTCCATGACAAAGGAGATCTCAAAAGTGCTATCAAGGCCTGGGAGGACTATCTGAAAGTTGAACCCAGCGGCCCCCGGGCCGAAAATATCCGCAACCAGATGGCCAAGATGAGAGATATGGTCAAATGAGCACAAAAAAAGGAGTATGGTAGCGATAAAAGTACACCTTCCATGAAATAGGCCATGCCCGCTTTAATCAAAATTCTGCCCCGGGAAACCCAATCTATCTTTAACTATATGTAATAAAAAGTTTTTTAAGGCGGTGAGTGTGGAAACCCTAATCCTTTATTTTTTATTAAAATTTGGCACAATATATGCTCTTAAAGTTTATAAAGAATTCGCTCTAATCTGAAGAAAAGGAAGAAATTAAAAATGAAAAAAATGTTTTCAGATTGGATTGTGATCATCCTGATCATCCTGTTCTTCGCCATCCCGGTTTACGCCCTGGCGGTTACCGAGCAGGTCAATTCCTGGCCCAAGTGCCCTACTTCCTTCTTATATCAACTCTTTAAATAGCCAATCCACCGGGATTTTCACCTACCTAATCACTCTCCGGCTTACTCCTTATATTATGCTAACTGTTGTGGCCCATGTGGCCGAAGCCATCCAGCTTCTGGGATTTTATCATGTAAAATCCAGGGAAGGATTCAATAATGAGAACACGATAACCTAAGGTTTGGAGCTTATCGTCTCTTGGCATTCGACCAAGAAAGGGATTAGTTCCAAAGTAAATAACCACTCCCGCTTTCGACATCCTACCTTCCGTGGGTTTCGATTTCGGCGCACAGTTTGAAGAAGAAGGAGGGCAACCGGTGCCAAAACTCTGCGTCGCTTCGCTCCTTTTTGAAGCTGGATATTTTATCCGAAAAAGGGAGAGAGGAGCTTGATCACTCGATCAGGATCGATACTTTTTAGGCATTGACGAAAGCAGGCCGATCGGGCTTCAGAAGAACAAGGAGAGCAGGAAGATCTATCGTAAAAGATCCAAACTCCCGGCCCCCGTGGGCCCCAGATGGCCGGATCGGTGGGACCAAAGATCGCCACCGTGGGTATTCCCAAGGCCGCTGCCAGGTGAGTGATCCCCGAGTCATTCCCCAGGTACGCCGTGCTGGTTTGGAGCAGCGCGGCCAGATGAATCAACGGCAGATTATCCACGACAAAGGAGTCTGCTTTCTTCAATGCTTTTTTTACTTTTTCAACTCCATCGTTCGCGGGCCCGGAGATCAGGAGAACTTTGGCTCGCTCGCTAACCCCATCCGCAACCCTAACAAAATTTTCCGGACTCCAATTCTTCGCTGGGCTGCCACTGCCCGGATGGATAGCTAAAACCCTCTCTCCTTCCTTCCATCCAAGATTACCCAAGAAACCTCTGGCAAAGCTCATGGCCTCTTCCGGGAGGCGAAGCGGGGAGAAGGAATTTTCTCCTCCAATCCCAGAAATCTTCAAGGACTCGACCAAATAGTCGGAAACGTGAATTTCTAATTCTTCGGCAGGAAACGAAGGGAGGAGAATAATTCGCCCCACTCCCGCCCTCTTCAAATTTTCAGATAGGCTGCCCCTGCTTGTTTTCCCAAAAGTAAGAACGACACCAAATGAAGAAAAAAAGTCGGATAGCCCAGGCTGAAGAAGTTCTCCCTCCGCATAAAAATAGGACATTCCGGCTTGATCGATGGAATGCAGGGATTTTGCCTGAAGGTCAAAAGCCACCAAGGACAACCTTTCCGGATGCCCCATAAGCTTAAGGGTGGAACGGGGAAAGGCCTGGCGAAAAATTCGCAGGGTTGGAAGAGTCAGCAGCAGATCACCAATCCCGCCTAAGTGGATGATTAATATTTTTTCAGGCCGGACAGGGGAAGCGATCATATTAATGGAAAAAGTCCTTGATTAAAAACTTCCCGGCCCAGGCAGCGGAGCGACCCTGCCCGGGCCACAACATAAATGGTCATCTTTCCCCTTGAATCCTTGAACCCTTTCTTACATAATCATCCCGCCGTCGCAATGAATCAGTTGCCCGGTGATAAATGAACTTTCATCCGAAGCCAGGAAAAGAGCCAGGTTGGCGATATCCTGGGGCTGTCCTTTGCGGTTCAGGGGAACTATAAAGGCCAGGCTTTTTTCCATTCGCTCTACCATCGCCGGGGGCATGGCCTTGATCATATCCGTCCAGATCATCCCGGGAGCAATGACATTGACGTTGATCCCTTTGGGCGCCAATTCCTTGGCCGTGGTCTTGGCCATGCCGATCACGCCCGCTTTGGTTGCCGAGTAATTGAGCTGCCCGGGGTTTCCCCGCCAGCTCGTGGAAGAGATGTTGATGATCTTGCCGTAGCCCTTCTCCCGCATGACCCTGGCGGCAACCTGGGTGCAGAGAAAAACCCCCTTCAGATTCACCTCGATGACCTGGTCCCACTGCTCATCGGTCATCTTGTGCAGAATGGCATCGCGAGTGATCCCGGCATTATTTACCAGGATGTCTACCGTCCCGAATTCCTGAACGGCCGTATCCGCCATTTTCTGGGCGACTTCCCGGGAAGCAACGCTTCCTATCACTGCTACTGCCTTCCCGCCTTTGTTTTTGATGGCCTCCACTGTGCGGTTCGCATCTATCTCATTCACATCATTCACGATCACCTTCGCCCCTTCCTCGGCAAAGCGCAGGGCAATACCTTCTCCGATACCCCTACCAGCTCCGGTTATGATGGCTACTTTGTCTTTAAGTCTCATTCTCCGTTTCCTCCTTTTTTTGGTTTAAGCATCGAAATTAGCACAGAGAATATTGGAATAATGGAATGGTGGAATAATGGGTTTTGCCTTTACTCCGGTATTCCAATATTTCACCTATTTTAAATTGCCCCTACAGATTTGCGATATCGAAAATATTGGTAAAGCATCCCGGCTGTTCGGGCCGCACGTTCGGGAGTGCGGAATTGGGGTAAAGAAAAATCTGGTTGGGCTCCCCCTTTTCCTCTCACCAGATTGGCTCCCACGGCAAAAATAGGCTTCTGGTATTTTTTAATTAGATCGCACACCCGCTGGTAAACCTGGGTGCGGGCCTCGGAGACTTGTTGTAAAATTTTTTCCGTCTTTTCGGCGGGAAAAATGGCCTCCGCCTTTTTTTTGACATCGGGAAGCATCATGGCCAGCGGGCCGGCATCCCCGCTCAGGGAAATAACGGCGTCCACCTTATCCCAGGAAATCAGGAGCTCCAGGCATTTTATGTATGCCTCCATATTGATCGTAGCCACCATATCCACCGGGTTTCCTCTGCTCCAGTAGGGCGGAAGAAAATCATCCATCGCCCGGATGATTGGTTCATCCAGCGCCGGCACTTCCAGTCCGATCTCATTGCAGGCATCGGCCGTAATCACTCCCCATCCTCCTCCCCGGGTGAGGATGCCCACCCGGTTTCCCCGGGGTAAAGGGAGGGAAGAAAAGGCCGCTGCCCACTCCAGCATCTCTTCCGTCGTGGAAGCCCACACGATGCCGGCCTGCCGGAAGGCAGCTTCATAGAGCTCTTTTACGCCGGCCATTGCCCCGCTGTGGGACTTGGCGGCCCGGGCGCCGGCAAGGGTTTTTCCACCTTTGAAAGCGATGATGGGTTTGCCGGGGGTGATCTCCCTGGCAATCCGTAAAAATTCCCGCCCATCATCCAGACCCTCGATGTAGGTAAGGATGACGTTGGTTTCCGGGTCTTTACCCAAAAAAGACACATAATCCTCTGAGCGCAGGTCCCCTTCGTTCCCGCTGCTTACGTATTTGCTAAAACCTACGGCAAACTTCTCTCCCCAGCCGAGCATCTGCGTTCCGATATTTCCGCTCTGGGAAACAAGGGATACATTACCCCTTCTCGGACGGACGGGAGGCATGAGGGCTGTCAGGCTGGCCGAGGCGCTGAATATTCCCATGGTGTTTGGCCCTACCAGGCGCATCCCGGAAGATCGGGCTGTATCAGTCAGTTCTTTTTCCAGGCGGGCCCCTTCTTCTCCGGTCTCGCTGAAATCGGAGGTGATGACGATGGCCATGCGCACCCCTTTCTGGATACAATCCAGAACCGCTCCCATGGCCAGATGAGCCGGGATGGCGATGATGACTAAATCTACTGAGTCAGGGATTTGACTCAGGCTGGCGTAGGCTTTGTGGCCGAAAATCGCTTCCTCTTTTGGGTTTACCGGATAGATTCGACCCTGGTACCCTCCGAGAATAATGTTGAGGAAAACAATGGCCCCCCATTTTCCAATGTTGTTCGATGCCCCGATGAGGGCAATGGATTTTGGGTTAAAGAGAAGGTTAAAATCAGGCTCTGTATTTCTTTCCATTTAAACCTCTTTCCTACAAACCCGACTTTATCGAATGGACCTGATCCCCCTGGGGTTCCTGCATCGATAAGGTCAGAGTAAAAAAATCTCGACCCTTTTTTCCTCCGGCGATCTATATTTGATCAACAATTGGTCAAATGTCAAGTATTTGGGCGAAAATTATGGAAAAGGAGCTTCCTTTAGCTAAAAAAATTAGGCGCAGATGAAGCAGAGATCTCCGTGTCTAAAAAAATTCCTTTACTATATGAGGCTCTTGCAAAAGTCCTAAACACCGTTGCCCGGAATGACGGTTGAGCGCCAGATTTTGAGATTTGCAAGAACCTCTATATATTTACTTTGGAGAAGGAGTGGGAGTCGTCTTTTGCTGCTTCAAAGTTTGGATCAGGTCTTCCAGGCGGGCCTGGGGAATGCGGATGACCTCTGCGCCCTGGCGAATTTCCACTTCAGTGCCATTTTCCGTCTCCATCTTCCGAACCTCTATCTTTTCTTCCTCAACGCCTCCTGCCGCCGGAGCGAACTCTTTGTAGGCAGGTGGGATGTACCCCGGCTGGATCCAATCCAGGGGGTTGAACTCGGCGAACTGGATAAGCGTCCCGAAAGCATTTTTCGGGTGGACATACATCTCTTTCCACCCGGGAAAAGGCTCGGCATAACCGAAAGTGGGAATTCCTTTCTCCTGCAAAATACGGCGGGTCTCTTCGATATCGTTAACCTGAATGGTTATGTGATGAGGCCCTTCTCCCCTTCTTTCCAAAAAACGCTCCACAAACCCGTCTTTTCCCAGCGGATCAATGAGCTCTATAAAACAGGAAGTGCCAAGTTCCACTGTCGTCCAACGATACTTCTGCCCGGGAACAGGCGCGCAGAAAAGTTCGCGCCCTCCCAGGGCATCCAAAAAGAAAGCCCGGGCCTTATCCAGATCCCGAACTGCGATGGATACGTGGTCTATTCGTCGAATCATTTTTCCCTCCATTCAAATTAGATGGTCCCGTAAAAAGTCGCGAAAGTGTCATTGCGAGCGCAGGCGAAGCAATCTCGTTTTTATAAGTGCCCGAAAATACAAGATTGCTTCGTCGTCCCGCAAATGCGGAACTCCTCGCAATGACAAGAACTGGACTTTTTACGAAGCCATCAAATTAAATTAGCCACAGAGGGCCAAGAGAACACAGGGGATAATTAAATTACCTCTTCCAGGGGCCAGAGAAAAGCTTTGATCCCTTCCTTCCCCAGGAGAGTGGCTTTTATTTCCCGGACTTTTTCCATGAGGAGGAAGGCTGTCTGATCTTCGAGGGCCGCCGCTATCAGAGCGTTCGTCTTGGGCCAAATGTGCGTTCCCAGATGGGGGCCCCCCGTTTTCCCTTGACCTAAAACCCTCTCCCATTGGGTATATCCGGTAATCCCTAAAGAAGAGAAGACTTCCTTCAGCTCCTCTTCTATGCCCTCGTAGTAAGAAATCAAAACCATCTTCATGGGCTTATCTCCTGATTCGCCTTCCGCGCTTTTTTCCGCTCCATTCTCTCTTCTAACACCGCATAAAGCGTGGGCACAAAAAGGAGGGTTATGAAGGTGGAAATCAAAAGGCCGCCTGCGGCCGGGGCCGCCAAGGGCCGCCAGAATTCGGACCCTTCCCCTCCTCTCAGGGCTAACGGAAGAAGGCCAAAAAATGTAGTAAAAGCAGTCATCAATACCGGGCGCAATCTCGTTCGGCCACCGGTCATCACGGCCTCTCTCACGCTCATCCCCCTGGCCCGCAATATATTGATGTATTCGATCAAAATGATGCCGTTCTTGGCCACGATCCCCACCAACATAATCAGGCCGATGAAAGAAGGCACCGAAAGCCGATGGCCAGTGAGCAGGAGGGTCCAGATAACACCCACCATAGCAAACGGAATGGCAAAGTACATGACCAGGGGGTCGCGCAGCGACTCAAACTGGGCGGCCATGACCATGTAGACTAAGACCAACCCCAGAACCAGCGAAAGAAGCAGCCAGCGGAAGGCTTTTTCCTGCTCCTCCCGCGCCCCCCCGAACTTCAAGCTGAACCCGGGAGGAAGGGCCAGATGCGCCAGCTTTGCTTTGGCTTCCTCTACCACACTCCCCAAATCCCGCCCATAAATGTCGGCCATCACCTTGATAATCCTCTGCTGTCCCTTTCGTTCAATGCGCATCGGCCCGGTCTCTTCCACGATTCTGGCTACGTTAGAGAGGCGGATCATCTTTCCCGCAGGAGATTTAATGGGCAGGAGACCGAGGTCTTCTATGCGCTGACGATCCTCCTCCCTCAGCCGGGGATAAATATCGAACTCTTCCCCGCCGGCTCTGAATTTAGTTGCCCGCTCCGCTTCCCCGCCGACGGCGATTTTCACCGTATTGGCGATCGTGGCCACGGTGAGCCCCAGGAGGGAAGCTTTATCCCGATCCACCTTGACTCTAAGCTCTGGCTTTCCCTCTTCCCGGCTGATCTCCACATCAGTCAGCCCGGAAATGTCCGAGAGGGTCCGGGCCACCGCGTAAGAAACCCGGCGGGCTTCCTCTAAGTCCCATCCCCAAACTTCCACCTGGAAAGCCCGGCCCCCGCCAAAGACCAGGCCGGACATGGGATCTTCCGTGCTGTACCGGATAGTGGCCCCCGGAATATCTTTGGTCAGGTCCCGGAGGGCGTTGACTATTTCCTTGTTGGAGCGCAGCCTGTCTTCCTGGGGGACCAGCCGGCCCATGACCATGCCCACGTGGGTCCCTTCTTTGCCGGCCAGAAAAGTTCCCAGGCTGACCCGACCGTATCCCCAGCGGGCAAGGTAGGTCTGCAACTCGGGCGTATGCCGGATCATGATTGCTTCCACGGCGCGGGCTACTTTCTCTGTTTCCTCCGCTCGCGTGCCCACGGCGAGTTCCAGGTTAATGCGAAAATGTCCCTGGTCGGCCTCGGGCATAAACTCGGTGCCCAACAAGGGAAGTAAGAAAACGCTTAGCCCGAGAACCGCCGCTCCGCCCCCGATGACCATTTTGCGGTGATGCAGGGCCCAACCTAAAATATTACGGTACTTATTGTCCAACCCTTCAAAGGTTTTCTCCCCTAATATTTTAAGGCGGCTCCATCTCTTTTTTTTCTGGTGTTCGGCCAGGCGTAGAAACCTGGAGGAAAGCATGGGGACAAGGATCAGGGCCGAAGCCAAGGAGGCCAGCAGGGCCAGAATGATCACAAAGGACATCTGCCGGAAAAGAATCCCGGAAACTCCCTTTACGAAAACGATGGGGAAAAATACGGCCACCATGGTTAAAGTAGCGGCGATCACCGCATTGCCCACCTCGGCAGGGGCAAAGATGGCCGCGGTTCGCGGTCTTTCCCCCGCACTCTGGTGGCGGTGGATGTTTTCTAAGACCACGATGGCGTCATCCACCACCAACCCAATGGCAATAGTCAAGGCGCAAAGCGTTAGAACGTTCAGGGTGTACCCGGCAAAATACATTAAGGCAAAAGTCACGATCAGGGAAGTGGGCAAGGAAACGGCGATGATCAGGCTGCTGGCAAAATTACGGAGGAACAGAAGAACCACAAAAACAACCAAAATGAGGGCCAGAATCCCCGTCTCGGAGACCCGGGCCACGGCCAGCCGGATGTTATGGGCAGTGTCCCGGACCACGGACATGCGCACATCGGCAGGAAGGTTTTTCTTGATTTCCTTCATGGCGGCCAACACCCGGTCGGTAACGGCGACGGTATTGGCCCCCGATTGTTTCTGAATGAGCACGTAAAGCCCCTGGCGCTTATCCACCCGCACCTCTTGGGTCAGCTCTTTGAAGTCATCCTTCACCCGGGCTACATCTTTGAGATAAATCGGCGATCCCCGGTCAATTCCGATCACCACCTTTTCTACTTCCTCCACCTGAAGCTCCATGGGCGTGCGCACGAGATAATCCATCCGTCCCGACTTGAGATGTCCCCCGGGAAGATCCAGGTTGGTGGCATGGATGGCATTGACCACTTCCAGGATGGAGAGGTTCCGAGCTTCGAGACGCTGCCGGTCTATGTCCACGGAGATCTGCCGCTCCAGGCCTCCGCGCACCTCGGCTGCGGCCACACCGGGGATGGTTTTCAGAACGTCGCAGACTTCCCGGTCGATTATGTGATAAAGCTGGGGAAAGCTTTCCTCGGCGGTGAAGCCCATAAAGAGGATGGGCAGCATGGAAATGTCAAACTTGAAGAGGTAGGGTTCCTGAGCATCTTTAGGCAGAAGGGGTTTGACCAGGCCGATTTTATCCCGCACATCATTGCTGGCGGCATCGAGATTAGTTCCCCAGTCAAACCTAAGGGTAATCACCGAGAGGTCATCCTGGGAAATGGATTCCAGTTTGTCCAGGTTGGGGACCGTGGATAACTGCGCCTCTAACAATTTAGTGATCCGGCTTTCCACTTCCTGCGGGCCGGCTCCTTCATATTTTGTCACCACTCCTATGGTGGGAATCTCGATTTCCGGCATAAGGTCAATTCCGAGACCGGCAAAGGAAACCAGACCCAAAATGATCATAGCCAGAAAGATCATGACGGTGGTCACGGCTCGCTTGACGCCGAACTCCGGAAGGTTCATGATGATTTCCCCGTGCTTTCCTCGATGATCTTTACCTTAGACCCGGGTTGAAGTTTGTTTTGCCCTTTGACGACGACACTTTCCCCTTCTTTAAGGCCTCCTAAAACTTCCACCAGCAAACCGCTTCGCTCCCCCAGGGTCAACTTGCGCCGGACCGCCTGATCCCCTTCGGCCACGAAGGCGTAGGAGACGCCCGTAACTGGATCGGTGAGCAGGGTGTCCCGGCTGAGGGTGATGGCCTCCTTTAGCCCCACCCTGAAGCGCAGGTGGGCAAACATTCCACTCCGCAGCCGCAGATGGGGATTGGGAATCTCCACTTCCGCGTTGAAATTGCGCGAAATAGGATTGATCTCCGGAATGATCCGGGTTACTTTTCCCTTAAAAATTTCCCCGGGCAGGGCATCAATTTTGATCTCCGCCGGTGTTCCCATTGTCACTTTGGGGAAATCTCGTTCCGAAACCGGGCTTACAACCTTCACGCGGCTTATGTCGGTGAGTTTCAGGATATCCGTCTTGGGGGCGGTGTAGATCTGCGCTCCTTCATCTACAAACCGGGCCGTGACCAGTCCGGTAAAGGGGGCCCGCATCAGGGTGTCTTGCAGATAATTGTTGGCGACAGCCACGTTGGCTTCGGCTTGCCCGGCCTGAGCCCGGGCAATGGCGATTTCCTCTTCCGTGGGGCCTTTCTTTAGCATATCCAGTTGTTCCTGCGCCTGCTTAACCTGGGCGACAGCCGTTTCATACTGGGCTCGAGTTGCATCAAGCTGGCGTTGGGCCACGGCCTCGATGGCCGCCAGCCGCTGCATGCGCTGGAACTCCTTCTCTATATTGGCAAGGTTGGCCTGGGCCTGGTGCAAACCTGCCTTAGCCTGCTCAATCTTTTCCGAACGGGTGCCCGCCAAAAGGTTGGCTAAGTTCGCCCGGGCCGTGGCCAGGGCGGCTTCGGCCTGCTTGACCGTTAGGGCGAAATCCACCGGGTCCAATTTCAAGATGACCTCCCCGGCTTTAACAAAATCCCCTTCCTTGAAGTAAATCTTCTCAATTTTCCCGGCGATTTTGGGGGTGATGACCACTTCCTGAACGGGAAAGACCGTGCCCACCGTGGTCACCTCCAGCGGCATGGCCGACCTCTGGGCTTTGACTACCTGAACCGGAATGGCTTCTTCCGCCTTCTTGTTCTTGGGCTCCTTGCTGGGAGAGGAAGTACATCCCATGCTGAGCATGAGGGACATCCAAAGGATAAGGAGTTTGGCTTTCATTTCTCCACCTCTACTTCGCTCCGGTGGCTTTTTCAAGCCGGGCTTGAGCAATGTTATAGTCCGCCAGAGCATTGGTATAATTCGTCAGGGCCCGGGTCAGGAGCGTCTGGGCGTCCAGGACGTCTGTGGACGTGGCGGCCTGTTCTTGGTAACGGGCCTGGTTAATGCGCAGGTTCTCCTCCGCCTGCTCAATGGCTTTTTGGGCCACGGGGATATTTTTCCCCGCCTCCATCATTCCCAGGTAGGCTTGCTTCACCTCCAATCGAATGCCGTCCATCAGCTCCTCGCGGGCATTCTCCGCCTGCCGTATCTTTACTTTGCCCTCTTCCACTTGGTGATTCGTTTTCCCCCATTCCCAAAAAGTCCATTTGGCCAGAGCAATGACGTTCCAGCTTTCCGTTTGGGGAATCGGTTTGTCCTCGGATTTGGTATAACTGGCGGAGAGGACGACTTTGGGGTAATAATTGCTTCTGACCAAGTCCACGGACTTGCCGGCTTGGGCTACGAGAAGGTTCAATTCCTGAACTTCCGGACGGTTGGCCAAAGCTTTCTGCTGGGCAATTTCTAAAGGGAAAGTGAAAGGTTGGTAATTAAGGGGCTCCGGCATTAAGATTATTTCTTCCAGCCCCAATCGCAGAAGGGTGTTGAAGGATGCCCGGGCCAGCTCCACCCCATTTTCTGCCTTTACCAAATTCTGCTGGAATTGAGCGAGTTGGACTTCGGCCTGGAGGAGATCATTTTTCGGGATCATCCCGGCCTCATAAAAATGCCTGGCCACTTCCCGGTGGGCGGCCACTTTCTTGAAGGCTTGCTCCGCCACTTCTTTTAGCTTCTCGGCTTTTAAGGTATAAAAATAAGCCTCCTTCACCTTAAGGGTAATCTCCCGGGAAATTCTTTCCAACCTAATTTTCGAAGTGTCCAGGCCCAGACCGGCCAGATCATGGAGGGTCTTCAGGTAAAAACCAGTAAATAGGGGTTGCTCTAAATTCAGGCTGAACTGATAAGTCTCTTCCCATCCCAAAGGGATGTTACCCACGCGGGGGATGGGGAGGGTAGGGGCTTCATTGAGTTTGCTGTAGGCGTATTGCGCACTCAATTTGGGCAAGAAATCATCGAAGGATGCCTTTTTTCTGAATTCGGCGCCCCGGATTTCTTCTTTGGCCGAGAGGGCGCTCAAGTTGTTCCGGAGAGCGATCTCAATGCTTTCCTGTAAGGTTAAAGACCGGATCGCCCCTGAAAAAATGATCCCCGGGAAGGTCCAGGGCAAGAAAAGGATTCCCCAGATTAAAATAAATTTACACCGCATGCGGATCTTCCTCCCTTTGGGCTACGCCGTTTAAAAATAGGTCATAGATGAAGGGGACTTTAGAGATTAATTCGTTCCCCTGGGGATAGAGGGTCCAATGAAATATGAAAGAATTCAACATCCCCACCAAAGAATAGGCGAATTCCCGGGGATGCAGATCCTGCAGGTCTCTCTTTTTTATGGCCCGGGCCATTACTTGGGCCACGAAGTCAATATAAGCCAGATATTTTTTGCGCAATTCTTCCCGGGCCGCTGCCCCCACCACTGATTCAAGGGTTGACCTTTCCTGGAGGAAGATGCGAAAAAATCCTTGGTTTTCCTGGAAAAAAATAAGGGCGGCTTCTATGAGCGCCCGGATTTGCGGCCGACCGGCCGGGCATTGTTTCACTTCCTTATTTAGCTGGCGTTGAAAGAGATCGAATTTTTCCAGGATCAGGGTGTAATAAATCTCTTCCTTGCTCTTAAAAAAATTGTAAATGGTCCCCACGGAAAACTCGGAGAGGCCAGCTAAATCCGACATGGTGGCCCTTTGAAAGCCCCTCTCCCCAAAGAGTTTCTCAGCGGCTCGCAAAATATCCGCCCGCCGCGCTTGATATTCCCGGTCTTTTCGACCTCCTGTTTTAGGCTTTAGATGAATCTTCATTTTATTTTTTGAATAATTATTCAGAATTAGGATTATAAATTCCTCCTTCCCCAGTTGTCAAGATTTTATCAAAGCTTTGGGTAACCCTTCAGTCACGAGTGGCTATGACAGGAATATCGGAGGAACTAACCCTGGCAAAGATTCTGTTTTGGCCGGGGGGCCAGGCCGGTACGCGCCGGAAGCATCGGCTGGGATATCCCTGTTCATGGTGCACTCACTGAACCTCCGCCGGAGGAGGCGGTAGGCGTCAGCCCCGCCCCATCCACGGAGAAATCAGCGCCTCATGGTTCCAAGCGGACTGGACTGGCCCCCCGGCCATGGGCGCCCTTGGCCTTTACG
>VGSF01000105.1 GCA_016875165.1 Deltaproteobacteria bacterium | reverse complement strand
AATGCCTCAGCCTCAATAATTTTACTCAGAATGTGACGAATAGAGAAGCCGAAAGTAGAGGTGCGTCCAGATCCGAGCATTTTTCGCCTCGGGACTCATTGAAGCCGTTCTTGGATATAAAATATTGTTAACTTATCTGAGCCGACCAATTCGACACGCTGGCTCTTTCAAAAAATCGGCAGTTTATAAACAGACTCTAATTAACTGCGGGGAGACCCGATGTCGCCTTTGCGATGGACCTGCAAGAGTACGCGACAACTCTCTGGCGAATTGGTGCGCCAAGGATATCGGGTGAGTCATATGACGGTGGCTGAATTGCTTCATCGTCTGGATTATAGTTTGCAGGCCAACGCCAAGACCTTGGAGGGGTGCCATCATGCGGATCGGAATGATCAATTTAACTATATCAATGCGAAGGTGAAGCATTTTCTTCAACGGGGACAACCGGTGATCTCGGTGGACACGAAGAAGAAAGAGTTGGTCGGGAACTTTAAGAATGGGGGGAGAGAATGGGGACGGAAGGGGGAGCCCGAAGAAGTGGAAGTTCATGATTTTGCGACCACCGAGTCGCCGAAGGTCATTCCGTATGGGATTTATGATATTGGTAAGAATATGGGTTGGGTCAATGTGGGGTGCGATCATGACACCGCGAGTTTTGCGGTAGCAAGTATCCGGCGTTGGTGGTGGAATATGGGGCAAGAGGTTTATCCGGAGGCCGAGGAATTGCTGATTTGCGCCGATGGAGGGGGAAGCAATGGCTACCGGGTTCGGTTGCGGAAGGTCGAATTGCAGTCGTGGGCAACCGAGGCCGGTTTGCGTATTACCACCTGCCATTTTCCTCCTGGGACAAGCAAATGGAATAATATAGAGCACAGGCTATTTTCGCATATTAGCATGAATTGGCGAGGGAGGCCTCTGGTCAGCCATGAGGTCATTGTGAAGTTGATTTGTAAAACATCGACGCGCAACGGTCTTCGCATAAGAGCCAAGCTCGACAAGAGAAAATATCCTACCAAGGTTAAGGTATCGGATGAGGAAATGGAGCGGGTTAAACTGAAGCCCCATAAATTCCATGGGGAATGGAATTACAGCATCTGTCCGTAATTTTGGATTTAAATTGTTCATGTTATTATTTTACAACCCCAATGCGATTCGAAAAATAGAGATGGAGAATATGAAGTGATAAAAGTAAACTACGTCCCCCAGAACTATTACAATTATCGTTGCCGGGATTGCGGGTATGAGGCCAAAGTAGAGGATATTGTGGTAGATTCTTTCCCGCCTTCCCCCCGGTCTAGGCGCCGCATGCCTGAGGTGCAATGTTTTTGTGGTGGTGACCTGTGCTATGTCAAAGATCTTTAAAGCCCGCACCGAAGGTGCGATATGTTCATTTGCCTGCGGAGAAAGAATAACGAAACAAAATTACCGGTATGAAAAGTGAGCATTTGAAATTGGGCTACGATCCAGTTGAAAGCCATCGGAAAACTGAAAACCTCATGGTCCGTAAGAGGGGCGGAGGAGACTTAAAGAAATATTACCGGTTCCGCCATGATCGCTGGTATGGGGGAATTGTCACAGCGAATTGCGCGGGTTGTGGATTAACCTGCAAGTTTTGCTGGGTTCGCAGCGAAAGGATGCACGAAGAAGAGGGAAGCGGAGAATTCTTCACCCCGGAGGATGTAGCCGAAAACATTCTGAAGCTCGTTAAAGAAAAAAAAGTTCAACAGGTCCGGGTCAGCGGGGGAGAGCCTACGATCGGGCGAGAGCATCTGTTTCAGGTCCTCAATAAGTTGCAGAATAAGCGACTGCGCTTCATCCTGGAGACCAACGGCATTCTGCTGGGAGAGGATGAAACCTACGTGAAGGAACTGGCCCTCTATCCTTTTGTGCACACGCGGGTTTCGCTGAAAGGTTGTACAGAGGAGGAATTCGCCCGGTTGACCGGAGCGGACCCCAAGGGTTTCCAGTTGCAGCTTGCGGCATTGAAAAATTTGGTAAAAGCCGGGGTGAGCACGCATCCGGCAGTAATGCTTTCTTTTTCCGACAAAGAAGCGGTTGACCGGTTTTACACCACCATCTGGAAGATTGACCCGAGGATGCACAGCGAGGTGGAAAAAGAGGAAGTGATCCTTTATCCGCATGTTCTGGAGAAGCTGCGGAAGGCGAACCTGAAATACTATTCCGGTAATTTGCCGGAAAAACAATAGGTAATAGGTGATGGGTAATAGGCAATTAGCAATTATCAATGAGCAATGGTCAATGTTTAATGGCAATAGGCAAAAGACTAACAACGAAGCTTCTTGCAAAAGTCAATTATTCCGTCATTCCGGCGGAAGCCGGAATCCAGAAGTATTTGATAATCCTGGATTCCGGGTCGCGCTTTGCTTGCCCGGAATGACGCTTTTCTCTTGGTTCCGAGAGTTTTGCAAGAGGCTCAACGAACACAATATATTATGTAAAAGCGTTGGAGGGAGAGATATGGCGCATGTTAAAAGAAAAAAGGGAGTTATTGGCATCCTGACCGGCGGGGGAGACGTTCCCGGCCTCAATCCGGCGATTCGGGCCGTAACGATTCGGGCCATCCGAGAAGGATTTGGAGTGATCGGCATCCGCAATGGTTGGAAAGGTTTGGTGTCGATGACCCGAGATAAAAAAGCAACCCCAGATGTTTTCTACCAGATTCTAACCGAGGAGATTGTCAATAAAATCGGCCGCACCGGGGGAACTTTTTTGCACACATCCCGCACCCGACCCAGCCACGTTCCCCAGGAGGATATTCCAGCACACCTCAAGAAAAAATACCGTGATGAAATCAACGACCTCACTCCGGAGGTTTTAAATAACCTCGACTTCCTGGGAGTGGATTACCTGATCCCGATTGGCGGGGATGATACCCTGAGTTATGCCGTCCATTTGGCCAGGCAGGGGGTCAAAGTAATCGCCATCCCCAAAACGATGGATAACGATGTGCCGGGCACAGACTACTGTATCGGCTTCAGCACATGCATAACCCGGACGATTGAGATGACTCATAATTTAAGGACGACGGCCGGTTCTCACGAACGCATCCTGGTGATTGAAGTTTTCGGAAGATATGCCGGTTTTACGGCTCTCCTGCCTACGATGGCCGGCGCGGCGAACAGGTGCGTTATCCCGGAATACAGGTTCAATATAAACCGCCTTACCGAACTTCTGGTGGCGGACCAGTTTACCAACCCCAGCCGTTATTCTGTCGTTCTTGTCTCCGAAGGGGCCACGTTTGAAGGGGGGGAAATGATCTTCCAGAAAGATGAAAAAGACATGTATGGCCACAAGAAATTGGGGGGGATCGGCGATCTGGTTTCGGATGAGATTAAGGAGAAATCAGCCAGGTACAACAAAGGCCGGCATATCAATGTGATCAGCCAGCGGTTGGGCTACCTGGTCCGGTGCGGGAACCCGGATGCCATCGACTCAATCGCTCCAATGGCCTTTGGAAATCTGGCCTTAAACCTGATCTTGAGCCGCTCTTACGGTCGGCTGGTCTCTCTGAGGAACGGCAGGTATGATAATGTGCCCCTCGATGTGGTCACAAGCGTTAAGAAGGTTGTTGACGTGGAAAAAAATTACAACCGTGACCGGCTGCGCCCCTATTATGAAAGCTTCGAACAGAAACCCTTATTTATTATGACCAGCGATTATTGATGGATTCGTAAAAAGTCTCGTTTTCGTCATTGCGAGCGGAAGCGAAGCAATCTCGTTTTTATAAGTGCCCGAAAAGACAAGATTGCTTCGTCGTCCCGCCAATGCGGAACTCCTCGCAATGACAGGAACAGGACTTTTTACGAGATCATCATCATTGATTAGGTTTGTAAAGTCCGGAAGATGAAGAGATTTTTTGATGGGTTGAATTTTTTAACTTGACAAAGATTTTCGATTTATGCGAGCATTGCTTCACTTGATTTTTTCCCGGTTTTCCTGAATGAGAAACTCAACTGGAAGGAATGAGGCCTTCTTAAAAAAAGCATTTATGTTTTCGGGGTTTCCTAAGTGTTAAGTTAATAAGAAGCCGAGATAGGATACCCTGTCTGTAAGAGCGGGGTAATTTATTGCAAAGGAGGTGATTGCTGGCAAATCGTTAAAATGAGGCAGGTGTTTTTCTATTTCGTAACCCAATCTTTATGAGGAGGTAAATCTTATGAAAAAGTTGACTCTTATTTTGGCGGCTATGTGCATTCTGTCTTTGTTCTTCCTCACCCCGGCGGATGCCCAGACAAAATTGAAATTCCAGACCCCCTTTTCCCCGGGCTGGGACTATATCTGGGGGGAAAATTTTGTAAAGAGAGTGAATTCCCTGGCCGCGGGTCGGCTGGAGATAAAATTGGAATCCCCCGGAGCCATCGTGCCGGCTTTTGAGATCCTTGACGCCGTCCACAAAGGTGTGTTGGATGGCGGAGTGGCCTGGTCCGGCTACTGGGTGGGGAAAAACTCTGCTTTTTCCCTGTTTGCCAGCGCTACCGGGGGGCCTTTCGGTATGAACCAATATGATTTTAACGCCTGGCTCTTTGCCGGCGGGGGCGTGGACCTATATCGGGGGCTCATTGAAAAAATGAAGTATAAGGTTGTCTGGTTCCCGATCTGGGGGGAGATGTGCGAACCCCTGGGGTGGTTTAAGAAGCCCATTAATAAAATCTCCGACCTCAAGGGGCTGAAAATGCGGGCCGCCGGTCTGGCTGCCGATGTTTTCAGAGAGTTCGGCGTGTCGGTAGTAACCCTCCCCATGGGTGAAATCATGCCGGCGCTGGAGAGGGGAGTCATCGACGCCACGGAATTCAGCGACCCCCACAGCGACATGACTATGGGCTTCCAGGATATCTGCAAGTATTACTACCTGCCGGGAATCCACCAGCCCACGGGGGTTGGGGAAGCATACTTCAACAAAGCTGTCTGGGATAAGCTGCCGGCTGACCTTCGGGTGCTCATTGAGCTGGCGGCCCACGAGACCATGATGATGAACATGGCGAAGGTATGGGACATGAATATTCAGGCCCTGCAAGATCTTCAAACGAAGCATGGCGTCAAGGTGATGGAAACGCCACCGGAGATATTGGTGGAATTCCTCAAAGCCTGGGACAAGGTGGCCGAACGGGAATCCAAGAAAAACCCCGACTTTGCCATGGTTTATGAAGCCCAGAAAAAGTTCGCCTCCCGGCA
Source organism: Deltaproteobacteria bacterium (assembly GCA_016875165.1). Lineage (GTDB taxonomy): Bacteria > Desulfobacterota > SM23-61 > SM23-61 > SM23-61 > JAHJQK01. The sequence continues at coordinate 9,804 of VGSF01000105.1, read as the reverse complement.
TGTTCCTTTCCAGCGGATCGTAAATCCACCTTATAACATTGCCGCGGATTATTACTGGCCGAGGAAGAAATAAGAATTTGATTGGAGCTCGTTCCAGAGCGGAGAGTGATTGTTCAAGATAGAATAGAATTGGGAAGGCGAACCCGAAAGTTTGCCTTCCCAATTCTAAGCGTGGTGATCAAGGATTACCTCATTGCTTCGGGGGCCACAACCTGCGCAGTGAAGAATAGACCTGCTTCATTTCGTAAAGGAGGGGGTAAAACTTTGCATTCTCTTGTCAGGACGATTGACAGATTCGCCGTGTGGAGCGGAAAGATTCTGGGCTGGCTGGTTTACCCTTTGGTGGGGGGCCTGGTCTATGAGGTCTTCGCCCGCTATCTCTTCCATGCGCCGACGGTGTGGGCTTATGAAATGACCTATATGCTTTACGGCGCTATTTTTATGCTCGGAGCGGCTTACACCCTTTATAAGGGGTCGCACATCCGAACCGACATTCTTTACAGCAAGTGGTCGGCGAGGCGGAAGGGGATCATCGATTGCTTTATGTTCCTTTTCTTCTTTTTCCCGGGGATTTTTTTATTTTTCATCCTGGGATGGGATTATGCATCTCATTCCTGGAGTATCGGGGAAACTTCGGACTCGAGTCCGTGGCGGCAGCCCATTTATCCGTTTAAAACGGTGATTCCTCTTTCCGCTTTACTTCTTTTAATACAGGGCGTCTCCGAATTCATTAAAGCACTTTACAGCGCCCGCCATGGGAGGCCGTATGAGTGTTGAACTCCTGGGAATTTTGCTATTGGCCGTCCTCCTGACATCGATCTTCCTGGGTTTCCCCATCTCCTTCACCCTCATCATCTGCGCGCTTATTTTTGGTTACATCGGCTTCGGAGATATCGTCTTTTCCCTGATGGTCATGCAGGCGTCCGGGTTCATGAAAGAGGAGGTCCTGGCGGCGGTTCCCCTGTTCATATTCATGGGCTATATCCTGGAACGTGCCGGGCTCATGGACCAGCTTTTTAGGGGTTTTCAGTTGATCATGGGGCCGGTTAGGGGATCTCTGTATGTGGCGGTTCTGGTGGTGGCTACCGTTTTTGCCATGGCAACCGGGATCATCGGCGCTCCGGTCGCCGTCATCGGGTTAATGGCGACGCCGCTCATGATTAAAAGCGGATACGATGTCCGGCTTTCCGCCGGGGTGATTACCGCAGGGGGCTGCCTGGGAATCCTGATCCCTCCCAGCGTTATGCTGGTGGTCATGGGGCCGATCGCGAATGTCTCCGTGGTCAGGCTCATGGCGGCGGCGGTGTTTCCGGGATTCCTCCTTGCCGGCCTTTATATCGTTTATACAATGATAAGGTGCTACCTCAACCCGAAACTGGGGCCTCCTTTGCCCATAGAGGAGCGGGCCAAGTCTTTTGCTCAGGCGTTCGGTATACTGGCCAGGGGCGTGGTTCCCCCTCTTATTCTGATCCTGGCTTGCCTGGGAACCATTTTATTCGGACTGGCTACGCCGACAGAGGGCGCGGCGATGGGGGCGTTCGGGGCTCTGGTGCTCGGTTTAGTCAACCGGAAACTGGATTGGGGGAAGATAAAAGAATCAACCTGGTCTACGGTGGAAATCTCGAGCATGGTCCTTTTTCTGGGGATGGCGGCTAATGTCTATGGAGCGGTCTTTACCCGCCTGGGGACCTCCGACATGATCATTAGAACGCTCATCAGTCTGCCCCTTCCGCCCATCGGGGTGGTCATTGTCCTGATGGCGATTATTTTCCTCCTGGGCTGGCCTCTGGAATGGCCGGCGATCGTGTTCATTTTTTTGCCCATGTTTCTTCCCGTGGTAACCAAACTCGGTTACGACCCGATGTGGTTTTGCATCCTCGTGGCGGTGAACCTGCAGACGGCCTTTCTCTCCCCGCCGGTAGCCGTGGCTGCGTATTATCTGAAAGGCGTGGCGCCCAGTTATGAGTTGTGGGACATTTATGCAGGGATGGTTCAATTTATGGTTCTCCAGCTGGTGGGTTTGGCTGCTGTCTTCTTTTTCCCCTCCATCGTGACCTGGCTTCCCAAAGTTCTGTTTGGTTAACTGTGGAGTAATTTCTAAGCTTTCATCTCAAAAAACGCTATGCTTTTCGCTTAAAGGGCATAGCGTTTTTTTCGTCTAAAGTTTGATCCCATTCATCATAAATTTTCCCAAATCCGTATTAGATGTACAATAATGGCCCAGAAATTCCCTTATCTCTCCTGAATTAAATAACCGTAAACACCTTGCTCCCCAATAACCTCTCATCCGGATTGTTTTTTTATGGGGGAGCTTGCTTGCTCGCCCTCCTTTGGCGGACTTCTCCAAATGAACAAAAAGACATTGATATTAAAGGACATTTCATTACGAGCGGATGACGGTAATCTACTTTTCTTGGCAGTAATTTATTTATGGAAATACAAAAAACTAAAAATTCATGTTTCCAGGTATAATATTTGCTATAAAAAAATTATCGTATTCGTGATGGGTAAAGGATAGAATTTCCCCTCTCAATAAAAAAAAGGGTGCTTATTATACAGGAGAGGCTGTGCATCCTTTCCCCTAATTTTTAGCATAGGGTTTTCATCCCGCAGCCTGTCCCCCTCTTCCAGGGGCCAAGGTCTCCCTCCTTCCTTGGCCCCCCTGAATTATTTTCCCCAAAAATAATACCGGCCATGCAAAAGCTTAAACACTTGAATTTGGGATTTGAATAACCTTAATTCAGGGGGCCATGGTTTGAACTTTTGGCTTGGCCAGTGAGAGCAAATAGTGATATAGTCAGGAAAATATTTTTTAAGGTGGATTTTTTTGCGGAAAAAATTATTCTTTGCCGTAATTCTTTTTTTCTCTTTCCTAAGCTGCATAGTGCCTTTTCCAAAGAAGTCGCTATGCTCGGAAGTTTTCCTCCTGCCCGGCAAAGAAGCAGGCGATCTCCTCTCAGATGATTCCAGCAGAATCTCCTTACAGAGGGCAGTGGAGAATAGTCTTGCTTATCTGGAGAAAAAAATTTCTTCCGCAGATTCCGCCAACGACTCACCCGAGCCTTTTAGGGACCATGTATCAATGGAGAAAACCCGCCGTTCATTGGTTTTATTTCGAGAAATTCTATTAAAAATTTCCGATGAAAAAGAGTTCACCAGAAAAATTCGAGAGAGCTTCCTTTTCTTAGAAACAACCGGGCAAAGGCAGGGGAAGGCAATCCTTCTCACCGGTTATTTTGAACCTATCATTGAAGGAAGTCTTGAGCCGGGAGGCGAATATCAATTTCCCATCTACCGCCGGCCGGACGACCTGGTAGAGACCGCACCCACCCGGATTTCCTCTGAGCCGGCCAAGGGAAGGCGTATCGGCAGGATGGAGAAAGGGCAGATCGTCCCCTATTATTCCCGAAAGGAAATAGACAGCCAGGGAATCTTAAGAGGGAAAGGTTATGAAATAGCCTGGTTGAAGGATTCCTGGGAGCGTTTTGTCCTACATGTGCAGGGTTCGGGGCAAATCCGCCTGCCTGATGGAAAAATGTTCCGGGCGGGATTTGCCGCCTCCAATGGCCGGTCTTACAGGAGCATCGGGCGCTACCTGGTCGATCAAGGATTAATACCGGCGCAGGAACTTTCCCTGAAGCGGGTGAGAGAATTTTTCCTGAAACACCCCGAAAGGATGGAAGAGATATTTAACCTGAATCAACGGTATATTTTTTTTCGCTCCCTTCCGCTTGATAATCAAGGGAGGGAAGGGCCCCTGGGGGCCCTTGGTTTTTCGCTCACTGACGGCAGGTCAATTGCCACGGATCATTCAGTTTTTCCTCCTTTCGCCCTGGCTTATCTCATTTCCTGGCAGCCGGTCTTTGACGAAACCGGCAGGGTAGTGGGCAGAAAGCCTTTAAGGAGGTTTGTGCTGAATCAGGACACAGGCGCTGCCATGAAGGGGCCGGAAAGGGTTGATCTATTCTGCGGCAGCGGGGAAAAAGCCGGAATGATAGCAGGAGAGATGCGCGAAGAAGGGAAAATATATTTTTTGCGGGCCCATTGAACAACGGCCAGCCTCAGGCGGAATGAGACGTCCAGTCAAAGTTCGGACAGGCCCAGGGGACGGGGACTTACCAATAGGAGGTGCGTATGGCGGTTTTAATTACTGGCGGATATGGACTTATCGGGTCTGAGTTAGCCAGAATACTGGTTAATAAGGGCGAGACAGTCTGGGTTTTGGACAAATGGATTGCCCCACAACGTTTTTCAGGAATGGAAGAGAAAGTGACCAGCATCCAGGCTGACCTGGGAAATTTTGCCAGGATTCTGGAAGCAGTCAAAGAGAGCAGCCCCAGGGTGATTTTTCACCTGGGAGGGATGTTATCCTATCCATCAAACGCCGACCCCCAATCGGCATTTTCCACCAATGTCGCCGGGACCTATCATGTATTGGAGGCGGCCCGCCTTTTCAATGTTTCCAAAGTAATCTTCACCAGCACTATAGCCACCTATGGCCTGGATCTTCAAAAACCTGTGATCGACGATTTCACCCTGCAACGTCCTGTTACGATGTATGGCTCGACCAAAGTTTTCGGTGAACTTTTAGGAAGGTTTTACAAGACCAAGTATGGAATCGATTTTCGCGCGCTGCGATTTCCATCCGTCGTCGGGCCGGGGGCTAAAACGGCCCACATCTCCATATACAATGCCTGGGCGGTGGAAAAAGCCTTCTATGGCGAGCCTTACGACATCTTCGTATTGCCGGAAATCCGCTGCCCGGTTCTTTATTTCAAAGATGCCGCCCGGTCTCTCCTGCTGCTGGAAGCAGCTCCTGCCGAAGCCATCCAGACGGTCTGTTATTTAATAGCCGGAATAAAACCGATGAGCTCAGCTGCCGAGCTTGTTGCCGAAATCAAAAAGCATTTTCCCAAGGCGGTATTAGACTATAAGCCCGATACTTTGTCTATGTCTATTCACAGCAAAGCCCAGGGAATCTCTTATAATGACAGCCAGGCGGAAAAAGAATGGGGATGGAAAGTGGAATATTCTCTGGAGAGGATGATCGCCGACTTTTATGAGGAACTGAGGAAAAACCCTGATCGATACCGATAAAAGTTTGCAGGGGCGATTTAAAAATAGCCCCTGCAAACTTGATGATTTCGTAAAAAGTCGTCACTCCGGCCTGCCTGTGCCTGGCAGACAGGTGAAAACCGGAGTCCAGAAAATTTATAAGTATTTGAAAAGACTGGATTCCGGCTTTCGCCGGAATGACAGAAAAATGCCTTTTCAGACTTTTTACGAATCCATCAAACTTTAGAGATTATTTTTTCTTTGGGCTGAGAACCGCTTTTAGGGCCGCGGCCGGAACAGCCTTGACTACTTTCTTAGCCGGGATCTTAAGGGGCTCGCCGGTCTGGGGATTGCGGCCGATCCGGGCCTTACGATTTTGCACCTTAACGGTGACGAAGCCGGGAAGGGCCAGCTTTTCCCCTTTTTTGATGATTTTTGCGGCCAGGCCGGCAAGTTCGTCGAGAACGGCAGCAGCCTGCTTCTTATTGACGCCGACCTTCTCCGCCAAATAAGTAACAACCTGGATTTTTGTCATGGGCATAGAATTTTCCTCCTCTCTATTTTTTTAGACAACACTTTATTTCCGCTTTTCCCATACTTTAGAAACTTTTAGCGCTTGCCCCGCATTCTACACTTTTCCTTAAACTTGATGATCTCGCAAAAAGTCCTTTTTACCCCATTTTTCGTCATTCTCGCGAAAGCGGGAATCCAGTTAATTCAAGCAGTTCTGGACTCCTGCTTTCGCAGGAGTGACGGCTTTTCTGACTTTTTACGAGTTCATCAAACTTGGTTTTAAAACTCTGTGATCTCTGTGCCCTCTGTGGCTAATTTAACGGATGGGAACGAAGTCCACCCGGCGGTTTTTGGTCCAGGCAGCTTCGTTATTACCCTGCTCGAGCGGGCGCTCAAAACCATAACTGATGGTCAGCATCCGCTTATTTGAAATTCCCAAACCTTCCAGAAAGTCTTTGGCCGCATCCGCTCTTTTCTGTCCCAGGGCTAAGTTATATTCTGCAGTTCCCCTTTCGTCGCAATTTCCTTCGATTCTGAGCCGTACTTGCTGGTTAGTTTTCAGCCGTTCAGCATTCTTGATCATGACCGCTTTTTGGTCCGGGCGAATGATTGCCTGATCAAAATCAAAATAGATTGATTCCAGGTTGATCTTTTCCACGATTGTCTCCCGATCCCAGGTTTCCCTCTTAGCCGTTTCCTCCTTGAGAGCTTTTTCTTTTTGCTCTTTTTCCCTGAGCGCTTCCTCGCGCAGGGCTTCTTCTTTAAGCTTCTTCTCACGCTCCATAGCTGCGAGCTGATCCACAGATGGCGCTTTGGTTATAACTTCGGGCTTTGCTACCGGTCTGGGTTCAACTGACTTCGGTTCGGCTCGGAATGGTGCATAAGGGGTGGCTTCGGAATGGATGACTTTTCTGGCGCAACTGACGCCCAATCCCCATGATAAAATCAACATCGCCAGCAACAAACACCGAAAAGCCTTCATTTCTATCCTTTTCACGGCAGGGATTAAAAAGAGATTATAACCTGTTGGGCAAGCTGTCAAGAGCAAAATTTCACTCGCCCCCTGCACTTTACAGAATCCCTATTCGTAACTCGGGGTTCGGGGCGATGAGCGCGGGTAGCATCGGCCGGGAAAAGCCTCTCCCAAAATTTCAAACCGCGTCTCCGCAAAATGAAGCGGGGTGACTTTTCCCGCCCCGTCCATGAAACAATCCGCCAGAGGCGGACCTCATGCTGCCAAGCGAAGCGCCCTGAATATCAGGCCTGGGAAGGATCATCCAGCACCAGTTAATAACGAATCATTTGTGACCACAAAAAGTGAAGCTGTCAAGAGTAATTTTGCAACCGAAAAATTTTTCCCTTGGCAGGAACCAATGAGTTTGTTAAGGTGAGTATCAAAAAAATAAGTAGCTGGGGGGGAGATGAAAGTTTTAGGGATCTATGGAAGTCCCCGCAGGGGAGGGAACACAGAACTGCTCCTAAGCGAGTTGCTTCGGGGATGCCGGGAAGCTGGTGCGGAAGTAGAAGAAGTCTTTCTCCGCGACCTGAAAATTTCACCTTGCCTGGAAATCTATGCCTGTAAAAAGGACGGCAGGTGTCCGATCAAGGATGATATGCAATCCCTCTACGAAAGATTAATCGAGGCCGATGCCCTGGCTTTGGCGTCGCCGGTCTTTTTTTACGCCGTAAGCGCTCACACCAAAGCCTTCATTGACCGCTGCCAGGCGATGTGGGCCAGGAAGTATTTACTGAAACAAACTATTTCACCTGGAAAACCGCAACGAAAAGGGGTTTTCTTATCTGTAGGGGGGTCTAAGGGAAGCAAGGTATTTGACGGCCCACTCCTTACCATGAAATATTTTTATGATGCTCTGGATGTGACCTTATACCGGTCCTTACTTTACCAGAACATTGATGCCCAAGGGGATATTTTGCAGCATCCCACGGCCATGGCTGAAGCCTATGTCCTGGGAAAGGAATTAGTTAATAAAAGTTCGGAGTTCGGAGTTGAGAGTTCATAAAAAACTTAAAAAAACCAAAGACCCTGGCCTAACTGAAATGACCAATCCGGCGGCGGCTAAAATTGATCGCGCCTCTGCCTTGGAGATTGCCAAGATTATAAACCGCGAAGACCAAAAAATTGCCCTTGTTATCCGCTCCCAGTTAAAACCTATCGCCCGGGCTATTGAAATGGTTACGAAAGCCCTGGCCCAAGGAGGAAGATTATTTTACGTAGGAGCAGGCACCAGCGGAAGACTGGGAGTGCTGGACGCAGCGGAATGTCCGCCGACCTTCGGCGTTTCCCCGGCTGATATACAGGGGATAATAGCCGGGGGAAAGAGGGCTCTATGGCGGTCGGTAGAAAGGGCAGAGGATGACTTTCAATCCGGTGTTCAGGCTATCCGGGACGCCGGGGTGCGGGCACAAGACGTTGTTTGTGGAATCAGCGCATCGGGTAAAACCCCTTTTGTCCAGGCCGCCCTATCTGAAGCAAAGAAGAAGAGAGCCAGGTGTATTTTTATCACCTGCCATCCTTCACCGCAGATTACTCCGTGGATGGGTGTGATCATCAACCCTGTGGTCGGAGCGGAGGTCATCGCCGGCTCTACCCGAATGAAGGCTGGCACGGCAACAAAAATGGTTCTGAATATGATTTCTACCGGAGCAATGGTCCGGCTGGGCAAAATTTACGGCAATCTGATGGTGGACGTGAAGCCGGTTTCAGCCAAATTAAAGGACAGAGCTGAAAGGATCATCATGTCTGTTTTGGGCTGTTCCCCATACCGGGCAAAAAGACTATTGCAGGCGTCGAATAACCGGCCGAAAGTGGCTATCGTCATGGGAGCAAAAGATTTAAGGCCGGGAGAGGCGGAACGGTTACTTAAGGAGAAAAAAGGATTCTTGAGGGAAGCGCTTTGAAAAAACTGGAACGGATCTGGAAGAAAAAAACCAGGATCGCCGTGGGGATAATGTCCGGAACTTCAGTGGACGGGGTGGATGTTGCCCTGACCGAAATATCGGGAAAAGGATTGGCTACCCACGCCCATCTTTTATCTTTTCAGACCTATCCATTTGAGACAGGGATAAAAAACCGGATCCTTAAGCTTTTTTCAGCCAGGGCGGAAGAAATCTGTGAAATGAATTTTGTCCTGGGGGCCATCCTGGCTGATTGCGCCTTGAAACACCTGAGTGGTGTGGGTTACAGGCCAGACCAGATCGATTTTATCGGATCCCACGGACAGACCATTTACCATCTCAGCGGAGCTCCTGGAAGAGAGAATTCAACCCTGCAGATCGGCGAAGGAGCAGTCATTGCCGCCCGGACCGGGGTGATAACCGTCTGTGATTTTCGACCAGCGGACATAGCCGCCGGTGGAACAGGAGCCCCTCTGGTTCCCTACGCCGATTTTGTTCTTTTCCGCAAAAAAGGGAAAATCCGGGCGCTGCTGAACCTTGGCGGGATCGCCAACGTTACCGTCGTTCCCGCAAGACTGGAAGAGGTGATGGCTTTTGACACCGGGCCAGCCAACATGGTGATGGATGGCTTGATACGATTGAAATACAAGGGAAGAAAAAAGTGGGACCATGAAGGCCGGATCGCCGGCAGAGGAAGTGTCAACCAAAATCTTCTTAAGGATTTGATGAGTCATCCGTATTTCAGCAGAACTCCCCCCAAGTCCACGGGAAGGGAAATATTCGGGGAGGCCTTCGTGAAGGATTTGTGGGATAGGTCCCAGAGAATACCTTTTGAGGATTTGCTGGCCACAGCGGCCTATTTCACAGCAGCCTCCATTCATCTAAGTTTAAAGAAATTTGTATTCCCCACACTTGCCGTGGATGAAATCTTCGTTTCTGGCGGAGGTATGCACAACCGAACCCTCATGTTTTTTCTTGGAAACCTTTTGCAACCCGTTCCCGTTCGGAAATTAAATGAATTAGGGGTGGATGGAGATGCCAAAGAGGCTTTGGCTTTTGCCCTTTTGGCCGACGCAACTATTCAAGGGATGGCGGCCAATGTGCCCAATGCCACCGGCGCTAAACGGCCGATTGTTTTGGGAAAAATCATACTCTAAGATTGGTAACAGTTTAGCGATTTGAAAAAATGGTACAAAAGCCTTTGTTGAGGGCCGGGGGTTAGAGCGGAACGCGCCGGAAGCATCGGTTGGGTTTCCGCTTGGCCACGAGGACAAAAGATCGTTTCCTCCGGAGGAGGCGGGGGTTCTTGCCCGCCCCATA
>VGSF01000104.1 GCA_016875165.1 Deltaproteobacteria bacterium | reverse complement strand
GCATGGCTTGTGCGAAGATTGTACGACCTCGATTCATTGGCCACCTCCTTTTTTAGGGGAGTATAGCCTTTTTCAAAATTCAAATCGTTCCCGTACAAAATATTGCAATTATCCAATGAAGTCATAGCGTTTTATGTTATGTTAAAATTTTTATTTGGACAGTAATGAATAATTATAGTTTTCATTGGCGATCATATAGCTAACCCGAAAAGGGCAAACCATCTTAAAGGGTGGGACGCAAAGCTTCTGGCCTAAGTCCCGATGAGGGATATGGCAGCAGGGCTGCCGGGCAAATACAGCACCTCCTCAAAGCAGTATTTGCACGGTTTATGAGATTTTAGAGGTGCTGAAATGGTATCAACCAAAGTTTTTTCCAAACGGATCTCCAGTCCCTTTTCTGTTTTTTTCTTATTTCGACCAAAATATTTTCTCTATTTTGCTTTTATCACTTTTCTAACCCTTTTCTTTTTCCTCCTCTCTTCCTATACATTTGCTGCTCAGATAAGATTAGCCTGGGACCCAAACACCGAATCTAACTTGGCCGGATACAGGGTATATTATGGAACCACCTCTGGAACATACGGGACGCCTACCAACGTTGGAAATGTTACCACTTATACTCTGACAAATCTTACGCTGGCTCAGACCTACTTTATAGCTGTCACTGCATATGATACTTCCAATAATGAAAGCGGATATTCCAACGAAGTAAATGGACCGGCTACGGATGGAACTCAGACTTTTACGGTAACCACCAGTCCCCCAGGTCGGCAGGTAATGGTGGATAATGTTACCTACACAGCTCCTCAAACCTTCAGTTGGGCAGTGGGTTCTTCGCATACTCTATCCGTCATTTCTCCCCAGTCCGGAACCGCAGGAACTAGCTACGCCTTCTCTTCCTGGAGCGATGGAGGAGCGCAGAATCATACCATTACGGCCCCTTCTTCCAGCACTACCTATACCGCCAACTTTGCCACCCAGTACAGTTTGACCACTGCGGCAAGCCCATCCGGAGGCGGAACGGTCACTCCATCCGGAACGAACTGGCACAACAGCGGGCAGAGTGTTTCCGTCTCAGCCACAGCCAGCTCAGGTTATAACTTCACGGGCTGGTCAGGAGATCTTTCCGGGTCTACCAATCCAAGTTCTCTAACGATGAACGGGGTAAAATCAGTTACCGCCAATTTTGTTACGGTCGGTGTTCTCTCGGTGACCCCCTCGACTGCGCTTACTTCTTCTGGCACTCAAGGGGGCCCTTTCAGCCCATCCAGCCAAACCTACACCCTCCAGAATACAGGAGGCGCTTCCATAAACTGGAGCGCAGCCAAAGTGCAGACTTGGGTTACTCTCTCCGCCACCAGCGGAACTTTAGCGGCGGGAGCCAGCACAACGGTGGCCGTGTCCATCAATAGCAATGCCAACAGCTTAAGCGCAGGGTCTTATAGCGATACGGTTACTTTTACGAATAGCACCAACGGCAACGGCAATACTTCCCGCTCCGTAGCCCTAACCGTGAGTCAGCTCAATCAGAGCTATACCGTAACCACCAGCCCCTCAGGCCTGCAGGTGGTGGTGGATGGAGTTACCTACACAGCCCCGCAGACCTTCAGTTGGGTAGCAGGTTCTTCCCATACTCTATCCGTTTCTTCTCCCCAGTCCGGAACCGCAGGAACTCGCTACGCCTTCTCTTCCTGGAGCGACGGAGGAGCGCAGAGCCATACGATTACCGCCCCTTCTTCCAGCACCACCTATACCGCCAACTTTGCCACCCAGTACAGCCTGACCACTGCGGCAAGCCCATCCGGAGACGGAACGGTCACTCCATCCGGAACGAGCTGGCACAACAGCGGGCAAACCGTTTCCGTCTCAGCCACAGCCAGCTCAGGTTATAACTTCACGGGCTGGTCAGGAGATCTCACCGGATCTACCAATCCAAGCTCTCTAACGATGAACGGGCCCAAGAGCGTAACAGCTCAATTTACCGTCATCTCCGAGACCATTTCAACGCCTGCAATACCCAGCGGTATAACCAATGGCAATGTAGAAATTACTTACACCTATATCGCCAGTGGAGCTTCTTCAAACCTCGGACATTCGCTGGAATACCAATTTGACTGGAAGGGTGACGGGACAGACCTCTCCTTCTGGGGTGCGGCCAACCAGCAAAAGGCATGGACTACTGCCGGTGCCTACAGTGTGCGAGTAAGGGCCCGCTGCTCCACCCATACTTCTGTAGTCTCAAACTGGTCATCCTCACTGCAGGTGACGATTCCGGGGACTTACCAAATTAGTTGCTCCGATGGCGGAGTTCAGTGCCTGGAAAGAACTGATGGCGGCAACGACAGTAATAATCTGGTGAATGGAAAGCCCAAAGTGGATGTGGAATTTAATTTCCAGATCACTGTGCAGGATGCCGGGGGCACACCCCAGTATGTAAAACTCTTTACTACCCAAAGGAATAATCCTGCTGCCGGTGACTTTTATGGCTACGATATGACCTGTAGTGGAAATTATCAAACAGGCGCAAGCTGCGCCCACCGAACGATGCTTGGCCCCGCAGCAGTTCACAAATTCTATTTCAAGGTTAGAATGTCGAATGGGTCGGAAATAACCTACCCAAGCACTGGGTACATCATTGGTCCTGAAATACAGCTTCTTAATGGCAACAACCTCGTGGGTATCCCGAGGAATATCGCCAGCGCCCAACTTGGCGGCCAAGAGGCTTTCGGCACTTCCAGGGTTTATAGATGGAATGCCGAGCAAAATCTTTATACCGGAGTAACTTCCTCCGAGCCGGTTAAGGAAGGAGAAGGTTACTCCCTATATAAACAAAATATATCTTTGCCTGAACTGGGCGCCTATCCTGATGTTCCAGGCCTTGAATATATTTATCCCTTGAAGCCAGGCCTAAACCTGGTTAGTAATCCCTATTCCGGCAATGTAAAGCTTTCTGACGTAAAAATTAAAAAAGGTGTTGGCGCGCCGATATCATGGCCAGAAGCTGCAGCCCGGGGGTGGATCATAGATGTTCTTTATTATTTTAACGGCAGGGATTGGGGCAATACCTATTCTTATCTGACATCTGAGAATGGGGGAGCGCTTGTCCCGTGGTTAGGTTACTGGGTGGACCTGGACGCTACCGACGACCTTTACTACCTGGTCGTTCCAAAACCTTAAATCTTTCCCCAATTAATTCGCTGGCCATCAGCATTCGACGCTGTTAAGAAATTTGTGATATATTAAATAAGAGTTTGGTGTAGGCGGAAAATCTTATGGGTGGAATAACAGCATTGATCTCCAAAAGTCCTGCTAAGAATTATTTCCTGAAAATCCTTTTTTCCATTATCTTTTTTTGTCTCTTTGCGGTTAGCCTGGTAGGTTGCGGAGGTGGCGGCGGAGGAGGAGGAAGTAGTGGAGGGAGCGGCCAAACTCCTTCTATCATAACCTGGGCGAAAACTTACGGTGGGGTTGATGAAGATGTGGCCCGTTCTATCAGCCAAACCTCGGACGGCGGATATATTGTAGCTGGGGATACTTATTTGTCTGGCACCAGATTTTTAGATTTTTGGGTCTTGAAATTAAATGCCGATGGGGATGTCCAGTGGCAAAAGACCTATGGGGAGAGTGGCTTCGATACAGCCTATTCTATCCAGCAGACCTCGGATGGTGGATATATAGTGGCCGGCCAAACCTCCTCCTTTGGTAATCCATTAGGAGATATCTGGATTCTGAAACTTAAATCAAATGGAGATATCGATTGGCAATATTTTTTCGGAGGATCTGGTAGTAGTAGTATAGCTAATGATATTCGCGAGATCCAGGGCGGTGGTTTTATCCTAGCGGGAAATACAAATCGCTCAGGAGCAGGACTTGCAGATGTTTGGATTTTGAAATTGGATGCCAGTGGAAATCCCCTACCTGGGTGGCCGAAGATGTACGGAGGAACCAATGATGATACGGCCTATTCCATCCAGCAGACTTCGGACGGTGGTTTCATCGTGGCCGGAGAAACATATTCCTATGGAGCCGGGTATGCAGATGTTTGGATTTTGAAATTGGATGCCAATGGAACTGTTGTGTGGCAAAATACCTTTGGGGGGACCAACTATGACAGAGCTTACTCCATCTTGCAGACTACAGATGGTTATATCGTGGTTGGTGAAACATCTTCCTCGGGAGCAGGCAGTGCAGATGTTTGGATGTTAAAATTAGACGTTAACGGATACCCCCAGACCGGATGGCCAAAGACCTATGGCGGGGTTTATCGAGATGCAGCTTATTCCATCCGGCAGACCTCGGATGGCGGGTTCATCATAGCTGGAGAAACTTCTTCCTACGGAGCGGGTAACACAGACTTCTGGATATTGAAACTTAATTCAAACGGAGATTTAGTCTGGCAAAAAACCTATGGAGGAATTAATGATGACATAGCTCGTTCCATTCAGCAGACCTCGGATGGCGGATTCATCGTGGCGGGAGAGACTTATTCTTTCGGAGCAGGGAGCGCCGATTTTTGGGTATTGAAGATAGATGGAAACGGGAAAATCAATTGAAGGTCTTGCCCATTCTTTTTGAATTTATTCTAATGCCGCTCCAAAAATTCCAGTACGACTTCAGCCAGTAAGGGAGCCTTTTCGATGTACAGGTTATGCCCCACCCCTTCCAGGATCTTCCATTCCGAACCACGGATGGAATGATGAATCTTTTCAGCCAGATGGATCGGAGTAAATATATCCTCCTTTCCGGAAACAATTAGGGTTGGAAGATCGATCTTAGCAATTTCACTTTTCAAATTAAAAGCCAGGCAGGCATCCGTAGCCCGGCCAATAGCGACGGGTGAATTAATCTTTATCCGCTTTTCCTTTAATTCGGCGATGGGGCCGGGATTAGCGGCAATATATCCAGGCGTGAAAGCCAGTTTCACTACCTCGTCGAAGAAAGCCGGATAGCCCCCCGCCAAAAGTCTTTGGCGCAATTGCCTAAAGGCTTGATTGGCCTGGTCGTCAATGTAACTGAAGGTGGAAACCAGAATGAGGGAGCGGATTTTCTCCGGGTGATTCAGGGCAAACTGTTGGGCAATTGCCCCTCCCATGGAAAGACCTAGAAAATGAGCCCGTGAGATATTCAGTTTTTGACAAAATTCATAGAGGTCCTCGGAAAATTGTTTGACGGAGTAAGTTATATCCGGCTTTCCTGACTCTCCGTGGCCGCGCACATCCAGAGCGATGGCCCGGTAATGCTTTGAAAATTCCGGCATCACCAATGCCCAGCCAGTGAGATCGCCGTTCAGCCCATGAATCAAAATGAAAGGGAATCCGGAACCTTGCTCCTGGTAATGGATTGCGATATCACCCACAGAAACTTTGGGCATCTTCTTCTCCTTTTAACGGAAAAAACGGGGTATTGTTTCCATATTTTTTTGATTGGCTGTCAAAACTCTCAGAAAAAATTTCCAGCTTTTGTATTGATGGTTTCGTAAAAAGTCGTCACTCCGGCCTGCCTGTGCCTGGCAGACAGGTGAAAACCGGAGTCCAGAAAACTTATAACTATTTGAAAAGACTGGATTCCGGCTTTCGCCGGAATGACGGGAAAAGGAGCTTTCGTCCTTTTTACGAGATCATCTGTATTGACTTCTCTAAAACTTATTAAGCCCCTTGCCCTATTCAACCAGTAAAAGCCCGAAGCGGTTCATCTCTTCTTCAAATCCTTTCAAAACCTGAATTGGATAACCCATCTTCCGGGCTGTCGCATACACATCTACGCAAAACCCTTCCAGCGTGGGACGGGCAACACCGGGATTGCGGCATTCCTGCTTGCTCGCCTTGCACTTTTCACATATTCTGCAGGGGTTTGCAGATAGCATAAATGCCTTGTAAAAACCCGCAAGGAAAACCTCTCTCTCCAGTTCGAGCATTTCTTTGTTGATTTTCTTCCCCCAGGCAAACCGCATCTCCGGGTTTTCAAATTTTACGGCAAAATGAAACAAAAGGCCGGAACGATACTCTGTAAAAAATTGCTGACACTCGCCGACGGAAGGAAGTTCCGGAGGACAGCAGGCTTTCTTGCCATAGCTCGGACAACCATATATACATTTTGCCCTCACCCAATGCCCGGTGATAATCGATTTCGGTTGAATCCATTTAAAATCCTTAAGACCATGAGCCCGAGCCATTTTTTCAATTTGCTTCGTTTCTCCCTTAGTCATTTTTCCCTCCCTCGATTTTTTTCTTTTCGCAGGATGCTGGAATGATTTGTACCGACAGATTACTTTCTATTTCATACAGCCCTTCGGGCAGTATATCACAGGATGGATAAAAACTTTATTGATTTTCCAACAATGATGATCTCGTAAAAAGTCGTCACTCCGGTGAAAACCGGAGTCCAGAGGTTTGATAACTCTTTGAAATAACTGGATTGTATAGGAATTTCCTTTTCTATCCCCCTCCCCCAACCCCCTCCCGCCAGGGGAGGGGAGATACTGGGGGATCCAAAATTCCCTCCCCCTGGATGGGGGTGTAGGGGATACTCAAAACTGGACCAAAATGAATACATCCTGTCCTACTATTCGAAGATTGTATTTAACTAAATGAGATCAACCTTCTAATGTATTTAATTCCTTACGAAAAAATACTCAATTTTGTTGATCATTCTTTGGCCCTGAAATATTATTTTGGGGCGATTATTCTTAGGGCGTTTTTGGATATCGCCTACAGAAGAAATCAGTTATTGCGCGCGCAATAAGGTACCCTTCGGGTGGGTCAATATTTTTTAGCATAAGTGGGTCAATTCCCTTGAGTGTTGAGGATTCCCGGCGAAAGCCGGAATCCAGTCTTTTCAATATGTTCCGACACCTCTGGACACCGGTTTTCACAGGTGTGACGACTTTTTCTTACGAAACCATCAGAAAAGAGGCGGATAAAAAATAATTTCATTGGATGATTGGAAAGGGCTTAAAATAATTCATGAAATGTGATTATAGGGGGGCTTGGATAAGGACAGCTAAATTTTTCTGATTTGTTAATTAATGTTGAAATTTTTCCAGATATAGTTAAAAAATGTGCATTTTTTAACTCACTTTCAGGAGCATAAAAAAACTGCCTGAAGTCTTTTTTTGACGCCAGGCAGTTTATTAAATTTGTATTTTTCTTCCAGGTTAATCCAAAGGATTTTATTCTCTTAGTTCATCCTGGTTCCGTCTTTCAGTCTTGCTGAAATATTGATTTCTTTAACCTTTTGCCCACCCTTCAATCCCTTGGTTTTTGCGTTCAAATATTTTTTTACCATATGCATAACTTCTTCTTCTTCTTCAGGAATCTGAAGATCGGCATCCTGGCTTAAGCGGTGCAAAAGAATAACCGGATCCAATATTTCACCACAAATTACGCAATGCCATCCAAAAAAGACGCTATTTACGTCATAAAATTTCTCAAAGATCATTCTTCCGCCGCAACGCTGGCAATGCATAGCATCTTTTTTTCTTTTATTCCCTGTAGCCATCTTGTTAACTTCCATTCTCCTTTTATATAAATTTACTATTTATGATGCAATTATTTTGCCAAAGATTCTTTTTATTTTTTAAAAATAGCCAAATATAGTTGAAATTTTGAGGCTGGTTTTTAAATCTGAAATCCAAATATCTATCCGCCATGGCGTCCTAAACAAATTCGAAATTCAAATATTAAAATTCCGAACTTTTTTTTGGATAGCCTATAAATTTTCAAAACGGAATTGGATCAGTTTTCCTCACCTTTATATTATTTACGGCTGATGATCTCGTAAAAAGTCGTCATTCTGGTGGAAACCGGACTCCAGAAAATTTATAACTGATTGAAAAAACTGGATTCCGGCTTTCGCCGGAATGACATAATGAAGGGAATTCAGACTTTTTACGAGATCATTACGGCTGATATGGCAAAAAAATGACATCACAGGCTGTCACAAAATTGGACGGTTACTTTCCCGCATTTGTACAAAAATGATGTAAGTATTTTTCTTCATCTCTTTCTTCCCATTCAAGTTATTTATTAAAATCATATAGTTTTTGAATCATTAGACCGATGATCTTATGGGGCATAAAATTTGCTGAATTCATAATTCGTCTAACGTACTGATGTAAAAAATAAAATCTCATTTGGAGAGTTAAGAATGGCCTTTCAGGGATCCATACTTGTTGTAGATGATGAAATCGGCCCGCGAGAATCGTTAAGAATGATCCTTAAGCCACTATATCGGATCCATACAGCGGCCAATGGTCAGGAAGCTTTAAAATATATTAATTCCGAAAAAATTGATCTGGTTACCCTCGACTTAAAGATGCCTGGAATCCACGGAATCGATGTTTTGCGGGAGATCAAGAAAATTAAAAACGATATTGAGGTCGTAATCATTACAGGATATGGGACTCTAACAAATGCCATTGAAGCCATCCGGTACGGAGCTGTGGATTTTATATCCAAACCATTTAATACTGCTGAAATTATCTCCATAGTGAGTAAATCCGTTGAGAGGCGGAAATTAAACCTAAAAATTAAAAATCTTATCAAAAAAATCAAAGATTTAAGCCTGTTGGAAGATGGACAGAATCAAGCTCTGGGCAACTTGGGGGAAAGCGTGGGCTTAGCCGCCGGAGTAAACGAGATTCAGGAAGAATTGAGGGAATCACTCCAACAATTGGAAAGTTTTCGGACGCAGAAAGTGTCGGTCAACTACTTGGATTTTCTAAAAGTTCTCATTTACATTCTGGAAGGTAAAGAACCTTACACCAGCGGCCATTCTGAACGGGTCTCTTTCTATGCCGATCTCATTGCTCAGGACTTGAACCTTACCTCCAAAGAAAAAGAGGATCTGCAAATCGCCACCCTTCTCCACGATATAGGCAAAATTGGCTTAAGCAACCGCCTCTTGGCGAAAATTGACCTCAGTCAACATGAAAGTATGGACATTCGCCATCATCCAATTAAAGGCGTGCGCTTGATCGAGCCTCTGGCTTTTTCCCATACTGTTACTTCGGCAATTCGCCACCACCACGAACGTTGGGACGGAAGGGGTTACCCGGATGGACTTTCAGGCGAAGCAATTCCCTTGCTCGCCCGCATCATTACCCTGGCGGATTCTTACGATGCCATGACATCAGATCGCCCCTATCGGAATGGCCTTCCCACCCCGGAGGTGCAGGAAGAGATTGAAAAGAATGCCGGAATCCAGTTTGACCCTTACCTGGTTTCTTTATTTGTTAAACATTTCAAATACAAGGAGCTCTTAAGCCCATCTTTTCCAGCACCCGTTCTACATTAAATGGCCCGGGATGGAAGGTTGGAGAAAAACATGGTTAAAAAATTAATCCGCTGCACCCAATGCAACCAGGTGATCCATTTGTATGAAGGCTTCGGGGATTTTGGCGAAACTCCTGACCTGCCAGACATAGAATGGTCTTCTGAAGATCTAAACAGCCAAAAGGAATTCTTTCACGATCATAAGAGCCATGCCATCGAGGAAATTTTCGTCGATCCTGATACTTCCATCAGCGATAAACCCTGCTATGAACCAACTAAAACTATTTATTTCGAAACCAGCAACGGTCGCCAAAAGTTCTTGATCAGACGCACAAAGCTCGCTTTAGACCAGCCGGCATGCTATGAAATCATTCCCGGCCGGCTTCAGGTTTCCAATGTCTCCTGCCGAATCCAGGAGAATGACCTGCGTAAACAGTTATCTCTCCAAAATGGAGCCGCTCCCCTGCCGGAAGAAATCGTCAAAAAGTTCATTCAGGCTTTTCAGGAAGAGGTGGAGAGCATTCCTCCCGAAAAGCTTTTTCAAGAGGTGGAGGAAATCCAGGAAGGAGACACCCCTTTATTGGTTTACGGTAGTCTAAAAGAGGCTCATTGGAAAAGCGTGTTGCAACGATGCCAGCAATATTTTCAAAAGCCTGAACTCCTGAAGATCATGCATTTCATCCGTGATAACAAAAATCCCGAAGATGTTCTCGCCCTTCTAATTAAAAGGGACATGGCCATTCTTGACCACAAAACAGAGTAGGTAGAGATACTTTTTCTGAACCCCCTTTTTCTTATCCACCCTCTAAATCCAGGATAATTCATTTGGGCTCTCTTGCCCCCTTCACTTTTGATTTTCGTTCATTATTTCAGAATGATGGTCAGAACCAAGCGGGCCTCCATGCCGGGTCCGAAAAGCGATCACGGCCCGGGTGAGAGGGTGAATCTCTCAGGAACACAAGTCAGTATTTCTGCTCCCTCTTTCATCCCCCCCGTCCGGGCTTCGTCTATCACTGCGAATTCATCTTATTGAAAAGTGAAGGGAGGCGCCCATTAAAAGGCACCCATTTTCTTGTTGATTCGCCCGTATCAATTTAGTACACTTTTATATAAAAAAATATTTGGAATTTTATTCCTTGTTCCGCTTGCATCTCTTTTCGAGTATCATATCAACTATGAGAGGGGAAAACGCATGCTGCCGATTATTTCAATAAAGGGCCCACCGCAGGAGCTTGGTTTCCAGCACGGATCCCGCTGTCAGGAAATGATCCGGAGGAACATCCATCTTTATTTCCGGGTCTTTCAGCATTATGCTGAGTTCGACCGCAGCCAGGTCGTTAAGTTAGCCAGGCGGTTCATTCCCGTTATCCAGGCTTTTGACCCGGCAATTCTGGAAGAAATCAGAGGCATTGCCGAAGGGGCAAATGTTGAGCTGGAAGAAGTTTTGGCTTTGAACGTGCGCACGGAATTGATGTATCCTGATAAATTGGCTACAGGCGGTGAGTGCACAGCCCTGGCCGCCTTACCCGAAGCCACAGTTGCCGGTGAAATGCTGCTGGGTCAAAACTGGGATTGGAAGCCCCACTTAAAAGAAACAACGGTGATCCTTAATATCGAACAGCCGGGCAAACCTAATGTCGTCACTCTTACCGAAGCGGGGATTGTCGGCAAAATCGGGCTCAATTCCGCTGGGCTGGGGGCCTGTCTGAACATTTTGAAATCTCCCTTGGGCCAGGTTGGTGTTCCCATTCATGTCCTCATGAGGGGGATTCTGAATTGTGAACGATTCGGGGATGCCATCAGCAAGATCGCTTCCGTGGACCGAGGGTCAACCAACAATTGCCTGATCGCCCATCGCGACGGAGCTGCCATGGATTTCGAAATGGCCCCCCAGGCTTTGGACTTTTTTTACCCCGAGAAAGGCGTGCTGGTCCATACCAATCATTTCACTTCGGAGCGCCTGAAACCCCTGGATGCCAACCTGACCCAATTTCCTGATTCCCTTCTGCGGTACGAAAGAGCCAAGCAAAAATTGATGAGGCGGGCGGGTAATATTTCCAGAGAAGACTTTCAGGAGATCCTGCGCGATCATTTCAATTACCCCGATGCCATCTGCCGTCATCCGGACGAACGGGACCCGAAATTAGAGCATGTGCAGACCGTAGCTTCCATCATCATGAACCTTACGAAAAAAGAAGTGCATATTGCCCACGGCCCGCCATGTGAGAACGCTTACGAAACCTTAACATTCCCAACAATCTAAAAAAAGGATGGATACCCCTTATGATTGAAGAAGTATTTCCGAACATATTTTGCGAAGAAATTCCCCTCCCCCAGAACCCCCTTAAGGCCATCAACTCATATGTTATTAAAGGGGATGGCCGCTTTTTGATGATCGACACCGGTATGAACCGGCCGGAATGCTTGCAGGCCATGGAGTCCTATATAAAAGAGCTGGGGGTTGACTTAAAGAGAACTGATTTTTTCATCACCCACATCCATGCAGACCACCTGGGCCTTGTTTCGGAACTGGCTCAGGATTCTTCGAAGGTCTATTTCAATTATCCGGATACGGAAATCATCAATGATCCAAACCACTGGGAAGAGATTGCCGCTTCCGCCGGGATTAACGGTTTCCCGGAATCCGACATTCAGGCCGCCATCCTGAAACATCCCGGCCGCAGGTATCACGCCAGGCGCCCGCTTCCTTTAACGCTGCTACGGGAAGGCGACAGGATTGCCGCCGGAAAATACGTCTTCCAGTGTGTGGAAACGCCGGGACATACGCGGGGGCATATGTGCCTGTACGAGCCAAAAGAGAAAATTTTCTTTTCCGGCGACCATATTCTGGAAAGTATCACCCCCAACATTTCTTTGTGGACTGCCGATGATGACCCACTGCAGGAATATCTCAAAAGCCTGGATAAAATAAATGACTACGACATCGAGCTAGTGCTGCCGGGCCACCGCCGTCCTTTCGATCGCCATCGCCGGAGAATCGCCGAGCTGAAACAACACCACGAGGCCAGGAACGAAGAGGTGCTTTCCATCCTGAAGAAGGGCAGGCAAAGCGCTTATCAGGTGGCCTCAAACATGTCCTGGGACATTGATTGCGAACGGTGGGAGGATTTTCCCCTCCCCCAGCAATGGTTTGCCGGGGGCGAGGCTCTGGCTCATCTTCAGTATCTCCAAGGCCTGGGACGGGTGAAAAGAGAACTCCAGAACGGCAAAGCCCTTTTTTTATTAAGAGAATAGAAAAGCTCAGCCATAATGCGGCATAGCCGCAACCAAAAGAAACAAAAACCTATTATTCGCTTGTAGCTCAAGGTACTTAAAGTTTTTTCGTAACAGTTTAGCGATTTGAAAAAATGGTACAAAAGCCTTTGTTGAGGGCCGGGGGTTAGAGCGGAACGCGCCGGAAGCATCGGTTGGGTTTCCGCTTGGCCAGGGGGACAAAAGATCTTTTCCTCCGGAGGAGGCGGGGGTTCTTGCCCGCCCCATATGCGGAGAAATAAGCGCCTTATGATTCCAAGCGTTACGCTCTGGCCCCCGGCCCCTGGAATCCCTTGGCCCTTACAACACACCTTTTTTCAAAGAGCTAAAGTGTTACGTTTTTTTAATTTTCAAAAATTGAATATTGATGATCTCGTGAGAAGTACAGAAATTTGGTTTTCCGTCATTCCGGCGAAAACCGGAATCCAGTCCCGCTCGGAGCGGGATTCAAATAGCTATAAATTACCTATCCGCCTGAGGCGGACGGTTTGCACCAGAGTGACGACTTTTTACGATTCCATCAATAGTAGTCCAGAACAATTTACCAGAAAGAAAAAGACAGTAAAAAATATTTGGGGAAGGAGGATCCCATGGGAACGCCCAACCCACCAATCTCATTCCAGATATTAGGAACGTCAGTCCGCCTGGGTGCAGGCACGGCTAAAGAGGTAGGCTTAAGCTTTCAGTCGGCGGGCGCCAAAAAGGTTCTGATCGTTACTGACGGAGGAGTTGTCAAGGCCGGGCTGCTCGAACCTTTGAAAAATTCCCTTCAAGAGGCCAAACTTTCCTTTGAGATCTTCGACCGGGTCGAACCAAATCCTTCAGATAAAACGGTCATGGATGGGGCTCAATTGTTTAAAAAAACCGGGAGCAACGCTATCCTGGGCGTTGGTGGGGGTAGCCCCCTGGATGCTTCCAAGGCCATCCAGGTAATGGTTTCTCATCCAGGAGAAATACATGAATATTTCGGGGTGGCCGCAGCTTCCAAGATTACTCTTCCCAGGCCATATCTGATCGCAGTCCCCACAACCTCTGGTACAGGCTCAGAGGTATCACGGGGAGCGGTGATTACCAATACCAAGGCCAACACTAAGTCTGTCATCCGAACGGGGCCATCCAACCTGGCCATCATCGATCCGGAGATGACGCTCACGATGCCGCCTTTTCTCACCGCCGCCACGGGGATGGATGCTCTCTCCCATCACATCGAGGCTCGGGTGTCCAATCAATACCAACCTATATGTTCGGCCTTAGCTCTGGAAGGGATCCGGCTCGTCGGGAAATCCCTGAAGAGAGCCGTCCACAAGGGCGACGACTTGGACGCTCGACTGGATATGGCCGTGGCTTCGATGACCGGGGCCTTGGCTTTTCAGAAGGGGCTGGGAGCGGTTCACTCTTTAGCCCACCAGCTCTCAACGGAGGCTGACGTTCACCACGGAGTGGCTAACTCTATCCTGCTCCCCCACGTAATGCGTTATAACCTGCCGCAATCCCGGGAAGAATTAGTCCTGATTGCTCAAGCCCTGGGCGCAAAAATCGACTCTCTTCCCCTCGAGGAAGCCGCTGAGCAGGCCTGCAAAGAAGTAGCTCGCCTCTCTTCGGAAATTGGCCTCCCTTCACGCCTCCGGACTGTGGGCGTGAAAGAGGAACAGATTCCGGCCATGGCCGATAAGGCCATGGGAGACTGGTGCCACCCCTTCAATCCCCGTCCCTGCACGAAGGATGACATGGTGGCTTTATACCAAGCTGTCTATTAATAGCCCCAATACTGGGCTTCGTTATTTCGAAACTGAAGCCGCTCCATGAAGCCCGAAAGAGGCTTGTCTTTCGCTTTAACCAGCAGGTGAACATGTTATGTGAAGCTCAGAATTATGTGAAGTTAAGAGTCTCGACTTCCGCCTATCCGCTCATTTCTGCCCCCCAGCTTAGCAATTCCCTGCACATAATTCACGGCCCCAGTCTTGAGGATTCTCCTCTGGCCAAAAACGGGACACTGTTAAATTGGCTTGCCGAGGGGCTATAATTCTTGACAAAGTACCATAAATAAGTTATTTTATATATATACTATTTATCAACACAAAAAGGTACACACCATGAAAACGAAAGCTCATCTGGTTCTTCCCCGGGAGATATTGGAGGCAGTTGATCAAATTGCCGGAAAGAGGAGAAGGAGCCTATTTATCGCTCAAGCCACGCAGGAAAAGTTGGCAAGAGAGCGCTTTTTGAAAGTTCTGGAAGAGACCGAAGGTGCCTGGAGAGATAAAAACCATCCCGAACTTAGGACCGGTAAAGACGTAGAGAGATATGTAAGAGAAAAGAGACAATCCTACCGCAGGGACCTAAAGAGGGCCCGGAATGAGTAGGTTCCTTCTTGACTCGGACATCATAATCTGGCACCTCCGGGGTAGAAGGGAAGTTGCCGAGATGCTTAGAGACTTACAAAGGTTTGGGTTACCCGCCTGCTCGGCGCTTTCCGTTCTCGAAGTTCAGGTAGGGGTAAGGAAAGGGGAAGAAGAAAAAACCGATCGTTTATTGGGGTCTTTAAAAATCTTTGATGTGAACCGGGAAATCGCAAATAAGGCAGCCCTTTTAATTCGGGAATATAAAGGGAAGGGTATTTCCTTAGAGCTACCGGACGCTGTTATTGCCAGTACCTGTCTTTTGAACGATCTGATCTTCGTTACCTGCAACCGTAAGCACTATCCGATTCCCGAACTTAAATTCCACTCTACCACCTTCTAAAATCAAACCGAACAGGGCTGAAAATTCTGTCAGGCAGATTTTATCGAATTTACACCTCTCGCCACAGCTGGCAATTAACAATCTCACCCCTGATCAGCGACAATTAAAATTCCCGGTTCGCATAGGCTAAATGTTAGGCTATCCAAGCTCTTGGACAAGGAGGTTTGGATGGTCACTGACAGAGGAGTGAGGAGGCTTATGGAGCTATTAGGGAAGGGGATGAG
>VGSF01000103.1 GCA_016875165.1 Deltaproteobacteria bacterium | reverse complement strand
AGCTCTTTACTACTTGCCAGTCATCTTCTTCGTCCAACCATTTTAGGTTTTCCATTGTCACCCCCTTGGGTGACAAATATATCAAAACTCCCCTAAATAAGTCAAGCGTTAAGTTAGCGCTTATGCCGTCGAAGGGAGGGGAAAAGTTGAGTTTCCGGATGGACCCAAATTAGTTATTTGAAAAAAGAAGTGAAACAAGGGCCAGGTGTTTCCAGGGCCCGAGGGCCAGACCGGCCCGCTTGGAATAATAAGGCGCCGATTTCTCCGTGGATGGGGTGGGGAAGATACCCCCCACCTCCTGTGGAGGAAACAAGCTTTGATCCTCCTGGCCAAGAGGAATCCCGACCTATGCTTCCGACGCGTTCCGCTCTATCCCCCGGGCCCAAACAGGGGCGGTCACACCATTTTTTCAAAACTCTAAGCTGATACGAAATTCGCATTTTTTTGCCACAACTCATGCAGAGAAAGATATAAAGAGGGAAAAAGAAGGTTCCACGGCGGCTGCGGAAGCGAACAGGGATAAACTTCCGGAAGTCCCCTGTAGAATCTCCGCAATAAATTACTGAGATGGGAACGGGGGGGATTAGATTTTTTCAAACGGATTGATGCGTGTAAGCCTACCGCTTAGCCTGATTCTTCTTTCGGGAATTAAGATAATCTTTAGGTCTGAGTATGAGATGGTAGACAAGATTCCCGCTCAGGGCCAAAAAAAATTCGATCACCCGTTCTTTGAAGCCTGATCCGACAAATTCCAAAATTAACGAACCTTCCTAAGTTAATCTTTCACGGCGTAGGTAACGAAGCGCCCTTTCTTTTCGATGAGTATTTTTTCTTCCCGGGCCAGCCAGCCAATAGCCTGAAGAATTAAATTGGGGTCGGCCTTGACACCTTTTTTCAACTGATTGAGATTGGATTCCCCTTTTTGATTAAGGAACATCCAAACCTTACCGGCGGTCTCCCCGATTTCATGAATCATGGTGTCCTCCTGGTATTTTTTTTATTATACCTGTTTTATGAGGGGCCAGCCAGTATTTTTTTCTGAAACGATCTTTTATCTTCCCTGCCAACGAGGCGGGCGTTTTTCGTTAAAAGCCCGGATGCCCTCCTGCCGGTCCTCGGTAACGAGGTTGACGTTGTAAGTCTCGATTTCAATCTGCAGGCCCGTGTGCAAATCAACATCCATTCCCAGGTTGATCGCCCTTTTGGCCTGGCGGACGGCGATGGGAGCATTGGCGCAGATTTCCTGGGCCAGTTGAAAAACCGCTCCCTCTACCTGCTCGACCGGTACGACTTTACTGACGATTCCCCTGGCCAGGGCTTCCGCAGCATTGACCTTTTTTCCGGTAAAGATCATTTCTTTGGCCCGGTTCTTTCCGATGAGCCGGGGAAGTATTTGGGTTCCTCCGTTCCCCGGGATCAATCCGACGCAGACCTCGGGCAGTCCAAACTGGGCATTTTCGCCAGCGACGATGATATCGGCCAGAAGGGCTAATTCAAACCCTCCTCCCAAAACGAATCCTTTGACCCCGGCAATTATAGGCTGGGGCAAATCTTTCAGGGAAATTGTCGCTCGGGTAAAAAGAGCCCGCTGTCTGGATATCTGCTCGGTGGTCATGTCTTTTCTTTCCTTCAGATCAGCGCCCACCCCGAAGGCTTTGTCTGAAGTGGAAGTTAAGCCGACTACCCAGATGTCGCGGTCCAGGGCTGTTTCCTGGGAAACGGAAATCAAATCTTTGACCATCTGGGTATTGAGGGCGTTCATGGACTCGGGTCGATTGAGCTTGATCCACAAAAAATGTTCTTTTCTTTCAACAATGAGAGTTTCCATTTTTTTCTCCAGGTAATTATTAACTGAAATCCTGAAAATCAGCAGGAACCTTCAGACGGGGACGGTTGGCCTTCTTTACTCCTAAGGCGTCATCGGCGATAAGCAGGCGCATGATATTGGCAGTGCCTTCGCCGACCTGATACAGCTTGGAGTCACGGTAAAATTTTTCTACCGGAAGCTCCAGAGAGTAACCCATCCCTCCATGAATCTCCATGGCCCATCCGGCGGCGCGCACTGCTGCTTCTCCGGCAAAATACTTGGCAATGGCAATTTCCCGGGTAAAAGGCCGTCCCTGGTCATTAAGCCAGGCCCCCCGGCGAACCAGGAAGCGGGCTGCTTCCGTGTAGGTGGCCATATCGGCGATGACCTGTTTGACCATCTGGTAGTCCCGAATCGGGCGTCCGAATTGCACGCGTTCGTTGGCATACTTTACGGAGGCATTGAGGCAGGCCTGGCAAATCCCGACGGCGCCGCTGCCCACGCTGATCCGGCCCCGGTCCAGGGCGGTCATGGCCACCTTAAACCCTCCTCCCCATTCGCCCAAGAGGTTTTCCTTGGGTGACACAACATCTTCGAGAAAAACCTCGGCGATGGGCGAAGCTTTATCCCCTAACTTGGGAATTTCGTGGGGCTGCCAGCCCGGCTGATTAGTCTCTACGACAATGGCACAAAGACCGTTATGTTTAAGGGATCGGTCAAAAGTGCAATAGACCACGGCATAATCGGCTACGGTTCCGTTGGAGATCCAGGTCTTGGCCCCGTTGATCAAGAGGTAGTCTCCCTTGTCCACTACCCTGGTCTCGATGGCGGCGATATCCGACCCGGCGTTAGGCTCGGAGAAACAAGTACAGCCTAACTTTTCGGCAGCGACCAGAGCTTTCACATATTTCTTGCGCACAGGATCATTGCCCCATTCCATTATGGCGTAAGGCACGGTCATGGCCTGAAGGTTGAAAAGGGCCCGCAATCCCGAGTCGTAAGTGGAGATCTGCTCGCAGACAATGGAATGAGCCAGGAACCCCGAGGTTGAACCTCCCATACCCTCTGGAAAGGCGCAGCCGAAAAGGCCCAACTCCCCCATTTTACTAACCAGATCGCGGTTGAATTCTTCTCTTTTTAAGTTGGGAACAACTTCTTTTTCGGCAAAATTTCTGGCCATCTGTTCCATGGCCGCCTGTTCTTCGGTCAGGTCAAAGTTCATACCAATCTCCCGGAGTGTTTTTAAAGCAAAGAAAAATACCTACTCCCGTAACACTTTAGCTTTTTGAAAAAAGGTGTGTTGTAAAGGCCAAGGGATTCCAGGGGCCGGGGGCCAGAGCAAAATGCTTGGAATCATAAGGCGCTTATATCTCCGCATATGGGGCGGGCGAGAACCCCCGCCTCCTCCGGAGGAAAAGATCTTCTCTCCTCGTGGCCAAGCGGAACCCCAACCGATGCTTCCGGCGCGTTCCGCTCTAACCCCCGGCCCTCAACAAAGGCTTTTATACCATTTTTTCAAATCGCTAAACTGTTACCTACCCCCTTATTCTTGACTTTTTTTCTGGATTTCCGCTTGCGCTGGAAAGACAATCTTAAATGCTACAATCTTGATGATCTCATAAAAAATCGCGAAAGGGTCATTGCGAGCGAAAGCGAAGCAATCTCGTTTTTATAAGTGCCCGAAAAGACAAGATTGCTTCGTCGTCCCGTCAATGCGGAACTCCTCGCAATGACAGGAACAGGACTTTTTACGAATCCATCAATCTTAAAATCGCTCAATTTAGGTCAAAAATAACCATTGCCCTGAGATTATAATTTTCTTAACAAAAGATCAAGAATTTTAAAGAGAAAGAAAAGGGGGCACGTAGATTATCAGAAGCTTCAAAGATGGTGACGTCGTAAAAAGTCAAAATTCCTTTCTTTTTGTCATTCCCGTGAAAACGGGAATCCAGTAAATTCAAGCAGTTCTGGACTCCTGCTTCCGCAGGAGTGACGGCTTTTCCGACTTTTACGAGATCATCAAAAATGGCCCCGGAAGAGTTGTCGCTCTGTGGGTGGTTTCTGGAAGATTCGGATCATCTCCCTGCAATCATTTTTCTGGGAAGCCAAAGGGCGACCTCGGGGAAGAGCATGACGATGGCCAGCCCAATCATCTCCAGCACGACAAAGGGGACGATGGACCTGTAAATATCTCCCATGCTGATCTCCGGGGGAACAAGGCTGCGCATGTAAAAAAGATTGAAACCGAAAGGGGGAGTGATATAACCCATTTCCATGTTGATGGTAAAAAGGATTCCGAACCATACAGGATCAAAGCCCAGGGACTTTATGACCGGAACGAAAATAGGGGTGCAGATCATGATAATGCCCGCCGGGTCCATGAACATCCCCAATATAAAGAGGACAAATTGCATTCCGATCAGGATAACCCAGCGATTGATTTCCCATCCGGAGATGATCTTCAGGACAAACTCAGGGGCTCCGATAGCCGTATAGACATGGGAAAAGGCTTTAGCGCCGATTAATATCCACATGATCATACAGGTGAGGCGAAGTGTTCCCATAAGAGAATCGTCCAGAACTTTTAGGGAAAAACGCCTATAAAGAATAATGCAAAGGAGAGCCCCAAAAGCTCCGACCCCAGCGGCCTCAGTAGCGGTGGTAACCCCGGCATAGATAAGACCGAGCACCAGCACAATCAAAAGAAAAGGCAAGATAATCGCCTTCAGGCTTAGCACCTTTTCCTTCAAGGTAAAGTTCATTTCTTCCCTCGGGATGGGGGGGCCGAGATGAGACTGAAAGGCGCATCTGATTCCAATATAAGTGATAAACAGGGCAGAGATGATTAAACCGGGGAATACCCCGCCCATAAACAGGGCGCCCACGGATTCCCCGGTAAGGTGGGCATAGACGATCATGAGGACGCTTGGGGGTATCAGGATCCCTAATGTTCCCCCCGCCGAAATACAGCCCACGGCAATCAGTTTATTATACCCCCGCTTCAGCATGGAGGGGAGGGCAATCAGGCCCATGGTTACGGTGGCTACTCCGCTGATTCCCGCCATAGCGGCAAAAATGGTGCAAATAACCACTGTGCCCATGGCCAGTCCACCACTGAGGGGACCCATCCACCGGTACATCGCTTCATAGAGATCGTCAGCGACTCCTGAACGTTCCAGGAAGTGAGCCATTAAGATGAACAGGGGAATGGTGATCAGGATATAATTCGTCCATTCCCCGTAGGTTGTGGTTGCCAGGGTATAAAGAGCCTGAGGACCCCATTGCCAGGCAATAAAGATAACCGCTATGCCGCCGAAGCAGAAGGCTACCGGCAATCCCAGCGCCAGAACAAAAAGAAGGGAGCCAAAAAGCAGGATGGTTACGAGAGCAGGATCTATGGCGGCCTCCTTGTCTCCATCAGAGTGGCGCCTTCTTTAATTTCCTCCACCCCCGTTAAGGCCTGGATGAAATACCTGATAAACCGGATAATGCTTTGAAGAATAATTAAGAAGACGCCAATCGGGACAATCATTCTGATAGGATAAAGAGGAGGACCCCAGGCGCTCACGGCCTGTTCTTTGATTGCCCAGGAACTGATGGCCATTTTCCAGCTTTCGATTAAGAGGAGGATAAGAAAAGCGAAAATCAGGGAAGAAGTGCAAAGGCTGACGATGGCTCTGGCCCTGATTCCGAGGCGACCGAAGAAAATATCCACAGTCACATGGCTGCGGCTAAGGAGGGTGTAGGCCCCGCCCAGGGCGCAAATGAAACAAAGGAGGAACTGGTTGAGTTCCATTGACCAGATGGTCGGGCTGTTGAAGGCATACCTCATCGCCACTTCGTAAACCACGGCAAACATCAGCAGCAGAAGGAGGTAAGAAACTACCCTGGCTACCCAGGTGTTCAGAGAATCTACAAGACCGATGAAACGTCTTATTTTTTCCATTGGCGCTCTATAAAGAAGAGGGGGGTTTTGGTTCCCCCCTCTTCTTGCTTGTTTAGCCATCAACCGCCTGGATACTTAACTCCCTTCTCCTTGAGAAATTCTTTTAGCAGGCTGATTAGCTCAGCGTTTCGAGGAGTCATTCCTTCCACCCTCTTCCATAGGGGTTCCGAAAGCTTCATCAATTTGGCAACTTCCTCTTCGGGCAGGGTGACCGTTTTTACCCCGGCTTTGGGAGCGATCTCGGTTAAAACCTTTTTATCAAAAGCCCAGGATCTGGGAATGTACGCGTTTACGCTCGCTTCCCAATGGGCTTCCTGCATGATCTTTTTTAAGTCATCGGGCAATTTATTCCACTCTTTCAGGTTGGCATACAGGTTAATGGTGGGCGTTCCCAGGACTGCCGGGAAGACAGCATATTTTATGACTTCTTTGAGTTTGTAGGTTTCAATTACATAATAGGGAAAAACGGTTCCATCGATGGTGCCGGTCTGTAGGGCCATATACTGTTCGGCCCCGGGGACGGAAACGG
The DNA here is from genome assembly GCA_016875165.1 of Deltaproteobacteria bacterium. Classification (GTDB taxonomy): domain Bacteria; phylum Desulfobacterota; class SM23-61; order SM23-61; family SM23-61; genus JAHJQK01. The sequence goes on along the minus strand of VGSF01000103.1, from coordinate 9,261 downwards.
GAGCCGATCCCAGGCCCGTTAAAAGGATGGAAAAGAGGCCAAAAGTCCTCATTTTCTTTCCCTTAAAATCTTCCACCTTGGAAACCGGGAACTTGGTCATAAAACCATAGGCCGGTATGGCCGTAATGCCGATCAAGTGAGTGCCCTGGGTGTTATAGGCTTCGTTGAGCTTGGAAAGAACAATTCCCCCTCTCCATTTGTGGATAAATTCCATGGCATACTCGGGCTTTTCATATGGAAATGTAAAGGGAAGCCCAAACTCCACATGGGCCTCGGGAACCTTCCCGGCGTGATAAAGCCCGGCGCTGCAGGCTATCTCCACCGCTCCCTTGGAGACAGCGTCAAACTGCTCCATAATCTTAACCAGAGCATCCGGAGGGTAGCGTTTCAGGATCAGCCTTCCGTTGCTCCTTTTTTCGACCAGGTTGGCCAAGGTGCCCAGATAGTCTTCGTAAGCGGTGACCTCTCCTCCCGGCGGCCAGGCCGAAGGCATTCTCCAGGTAATCACTTTTTCCTGGGCATCTGCAAAATTTGCCAAGAAAAAAGTCATGACCAACATGCATCCCCAAGCTAAAGAAAATAATTTCTTCATGGCTTTCACCTCCCGTTGTAATGTTTATTCTGGTTATCTTTGGATGTGGAATTTATACAAAGGCATTAAATGTCTTTACATCTTCACGCCGTCTTTGCGAGCCCAAAGGGCGTGGCAATCTCGCTTTTCTTGGGATTGCTTTGTCGTCCCGCATGGCAGGACTCCTCGCAATGACAATTTATTTAATGCGTTTGTCATAGTTGTGGATGACCGCCAATCCTCCGAAAAATATTTTCAGAATCTTGACGTGCCGAACCTGGCTCATCGATCCTTTTAAATCGCTCCGGGTTAATTCCCAGCGGCTTGCCGCGTTTGGCGTCATTCCGGCGGAAGCCGGAATCCAGAGAAACAGGCTAGATTCCGTGTCAAGCGCGGAATGACATTCGATACCCAGCTGCTTGCGGCGGGGTAGTTCATTTTATAATTGAATGATGCTTTTTGCGGAAGGTTATGGCAATTTCCAACTTTATAAAGAATTTTTCGTACTTTGTCAAGGAATAAGTGAGCGTTAAAAGACAACCAACAATTTCAAAAACTGAGGGGTGGGCACGGCCCCGAGCTCTTGCCCCCCTTCACTTTTGATTTTCGTTCATGATTCCAGAATGATAAAAAGGACACGGCCCGCACGGGAGGGGGGATCTCTCGGGAGCAGAAGGCAGCGCTTTTTTCACGGGTAAGGGCGTGGCTTCCGCCGAGATGCCTTGTTTTCCTTCGATCCCGCCTTTTCTTTGAGGAAGAAAAGCACGGGCTATGTTCCAAACATGTTCCCGCCGGTGCTCCTTCTTTCATCCCCCTCCCGTGCGGGCTTCGTCTATCACAGTGATTTCATCAATTTATTCAAAAGTGAAGGGGGGCAAGGCTTTGAGCTCAATTGACTTTTTAAAGTGGGCTTGTTATTTTTAGGGCGTCTTAAAGCTTGTGCTCCCCGGTAGAAAGGAATGGACAAAGGCGGAAGATAAAAATGGACTTTGAACTGTATTTTTTGGACTGTGTCGAAAAGAAAAGGAGGAATACCAAATGCAAAGGAACATTTTAAAGCAACAACTTAGGGAAGGGCAGGTGTGTTTTGGAACTTTTATCCGGCTTGGTCCGGCCGCCGTCGAAATATTGGGCCATTCCGGATGGGATTTCGTGGTCATTGACATGGAACATGGCGTTTTCGACTTTACCAATGTTGAACATATGATAAGGGCGGCTCGCTGTGCCGGCATTACCAGTTTGGTTCGGGTGCCGGAACCCAGCCCCTCTTGTATTATGCGCGCCATTGATGCCGGAGCCGAAGGGGTTCAGATACCGCAGGTGGATACAGCTGCCATGGCCAGGATTGTGTCGCAAGCGGCCCGTTACTATCCGGATGGGAAAAGGGGGCTATGCAGCTTTGTTCGGGCGGCGGGTTATTCGGCAATTCCGCCTGACGAGCATATGGCTACATCTAATGATGAAGTGTTAACAGTGGTTCATATTGAAGGTGAGGCGGCCGCTTCCCAGATAAAAGTCATCGTGGAGACGCCGGATATTGATATCATTTTTTTGGGGCCATGGGATCTATCTCAATCCCTGGGGGTTCCAGGCAAGACAAAAGACCCGCGGGTTATTGAGGTCATGGAAAAAGTAATCGATGCCTGCAAAGAAAGAGGCATCGTTTTAGGAACTTTTGTTAGAGAAGTAGAGGATGCTAAACGATGGATTGATCGGGGGGTCCAGTACATGATGGTTTCCACCGATGCCGGCTTGCTCCTCCGCAGCAGCAGGGGGTGGTTAGAGGCCTTGCGAAAAATGTGCGCTTAACATGGGTAAGGGCGGGGTTCCCGCCGAGGAGTCCCTCCCTTCCTTCGATCCCGCCTTTTCTTTGCAGGAGAAAAACACGGGCTATGTTCCAATCTTTTTCCCGCCGGTGCTTCTTCTTTCACCCCCCTCCCGTCCGGGCTTCGCCTATCGACATGGATTATTGAATTTATTCAAAAGTGAAGGTGGGCAAGATTGCTTTATTCCTTGACAGTTTTAAAGAAAAAAGTTATTATAAAAACATAAGTTGCAAAGAGTTTTGGTTTGGAATAAAAAGCCGCAGAGCTCTTGATGCTTAGGCGGCTTTTTTAATTACCCCGGCCCGGGCTATTGCATCTTATCAGCGTGAAAAAGGAAGGAGGTGAAAGGCAATGCCCAAAGGTCGAGTAAAATGGTTCAATGAGCAAAAGGGATTTGGATTTATTTCCAGGGATGGTGGCGAGGACTTATTCGTGCACTTTTCGTCCATTAAACAAGACGGGTTCAAGGTTCTTCTTGAAGGTGATGAGGTCGAGTTCGAAATCGCCCAGGGGAAGAAAGGTCTGCAAGCTATTGACGTGGTAAAGTGTTGAGGACCTGAAATCGTACCTTAAGACTCCGGGAGAATATCTTCCGGAGTTTCTCTTTGCGCTTCCAAAGGCTGCGATCAGTGTTTGGCCCGAGGCGCAAAGAAATATCATGATGAGGGGTGAAAAATGGCCAGAACAAGAAGAAATTTTTACCGGAGAAGTTCTAAAAGAAAAGCACCCCCAAAATCATTTAAGGCTACCTGCGCCCGTTGTGGAAAAGAGCTGTTGATGGAGGTTTCCCCTCCTCCAGAAAAAGCTCTTCTTTGCCTCGATTGTTACAACAAATGAGGAGGGAAAATGAATACAAAAATTTATGTGGGCAACCTCGCCTTCCAGACCACCGAAATGGATCTTAAAACTCATTTCTCCCAGGCCGGAGACGTCGCTTCGGTTAAGATCGTAAAAGACCATCAATCCGGACATTCGCGGGGGTTTGCCTTTGTGGAAATGTCCACCCGCCGGGAAGCCCAGAAAGCCATCTCCATGCTGAATAAAAGAAGCTTTATGGAAAAAGAGCTGCTGGTAAAAGAGGCCAGAGTGCGCCCCGGTTTCCGGGGTAGAGGCAGATAGAGGTTTAGCCATTTTTTCAAAGGGCTAAAATGTTACAACTTATCAAATTTCTAAGATTCTGATTTCATGCCCACAAGTCAACAAGAGAAAAGACGCTGGCTCGTTTTTTCTTTCATAACTCTCGGCCTTTTGCTCAATTCCTGCGCAAGCCTGAAAATCATACCGGAAGAAACGATTGTTAAGGATAAATTCTCCCGGACTTATTCAATAGACTTTACGTCTTTTCATCCTAAACTGAACTCGGCCCTCCAGGAGTATGCTAAAAAGCATAAAGGTAACTCTTTTAGAATCGCGCGTCTGGGAAGCGATGGGGTCATCATCAACGGTTATTTCAAAAGTGATGGTAATCAAGAGCGTTTTTTTACGAACATAACGGTAAACCCGGCTGGTAAGAAAAAGACGCGGCTGGAAATCAAACTTTCCACAAACAATCCCAATGTTTCTCCAGAGTCTTTCGAAAAGGCCTACAAAGAACTTTTTCAGATCATTGAAAGAGGAACGGAAGTATCGCCTCGGGAATAATATTTCAGCAAGTCTGCCTCAATTTTGCCCATCCTGATGAAAATCCGCCAGATGGTCACAATACTCGGTATTACTGAAATATTTTGACCAGCCATTCATTTTTAATTCTTTCCCCTGCTAAAAATCCGTGCAATCCCCTTGTTTCTAATTGACGTTCATGAGAACCAATAAGCCCATAAATTTCAAAGCCTTTAATCAGATCGTTAAAATTCAAGTACGGCTGGCATGGGAGTTGATATTAAATTGAGTGTCAATAAGAGGTTCTTGCAAAAATCCGTAATTTACCCTTCGACAGGCTCAGGGTGAACGGGCTTAGGTTGAAATTATTTAGTTTTTCCGTTCGTGGTGAGCTTGTCGAACCACAAAAATACTTTTGCAAGAGCCTCAATAAGTCATTGAGTTATTCAATTCTCGGGGGAGATATGCACCGGACCTTCAAAATAATCATCGCCGCTGGTATGATCTGTTTAACTTTGGTTGTATAGGAAATTCCTTTTTTCAGCTTTAGTCCGCTTTAGGCGGATTATTTTTGACACTTTTCCTTTATTTTTTCTTAATTATGGTTTTAAAAACTCTGTGATCTCTGTGCCCTCTGTGGCTAATTCAATTTATTGGACTGGCATTGTTTTACCCCAGGAGCAGGCGAAACCGGGCGCTTTGGCTTCTGCGATTACGGAGCAGGCGATAATGATGCCGGGGCTGATGGGCTTTTGTTCGGAAACCCGGGTCTTTTGAGGAATCAGATTGTAGCCGTGCTGGCTACGTCGGTTTATGCTTTTGCGGTGACTTGGCTTTTGCGGAAAGTTCTGGACTGGACCATGGGCTTGAGGGTAAGCGAAGAAGAGGAAGAAAACGGGTTGGACTTGAGTCAGCATAATGAAACAGGATATAATATATAAATGCGGCATTAGGAATGCGGAGTGCGGAATAAAACTCCATCGACAAAGTTCTCCACTCCGCATTCTGTGCATCGCACTGGGCATTATGGAAAGGGGGGGGAAATGAAAAAAATCGAGGCGATTATCAAGCCATTCAAGCTGGATGAAGTGAAAGCCGCGCTCAGCGCTGTTGCTGTTCAGGGGATGACCGTTACTGAGGTAAGGGGGTTCGGGAGGCAAAAAGGGCATAAAGAAGTTTACCGCGGATCGGAATATGTTGTGGAGTTAGTTCCCAAGATAAAAATTGAAGTGGTAGTTCCGGATCAGGTTGTGACCCGAGTAGTGGAAACTATTGCCAAGGCAGCCAAGACCGGAAAGATAGGCGATGGGAAGATTTTCGTCATACCTATCGAGGAAGCGGTGAGGATTAGGACCGGGGAGAGAGGGGAAGGGGCGCTTTAAGAAAAATTCAAAATTCAAAATTTAAAATTCAAAATTGATGGCCTCGTAAAAAATGAGAATTCCCTTCATTAAATCATTCCAATTAAAGCCGGAATACAGTAAATTCAAGCAACTCTGTCCGCCTGAGGCGGACTGCTTTCGCAGGAGTGACACTTTTACGACTTTTCACGAGACCATTAAAATTCAAAATTAAAAACAAAAGGCATAAGGCGCAAGGCGGAAATGGCATTGAGTCAAGAAGACCTCGAAGATATAGAACGCTTTTTCCGTAAAGGGCGGGAATGGCTGAAGGAGAGGCATGAAGAAGGCCTTTCGGGGGCGGAATTCGGGCAGAGCTTCTCTAATTTAATGGACACAGTCATCCGGCGTCTTTTTAAAAAGGACTTGGATAATCGTGGACTCCAGGCTTCGGGATTGGGTTTTTCCCTCCTGGCCATGGGAGGATACGGAAGGGAAGAACTTAGCCCTTTTTCGGACATTGACCTTCTTTTTCTCCATCCTCCGGGCAAGGGCAAGAATCTGGGAGAATGGGTACGGGCAATGCTCCATCCGTTGTGGGATTGGGGGTTGACGGTGGGATACACGATCCAAACCCCCAAAGATAGCTGGCTGGCGGCTCAAAAAGATTTAGACTTGTTTTTATCATTCCTGGATGCGCGCTGGGTGGCCGGAGAAAAGAGGACATTCCTAAAGTGGGAAGAGGAACGTTCCAGGTCCATTTCAGCAGGAAGAAATAAGGAAGTTATTCTGCAGATAAGGCGGAGGGCTGAGGTCAGGCATGGGCATTATGGGGGTTCTGTTTTTGTCCTGGAACCGGAGGTGAAAGAGGGAAAGGGAGGACTGAGAGATTACCACTCGGCCTACTGGGCCGCCCGGATCAAATATCATATTCGCTCGGCTGAAGAACTGATTGAACACGGCTTGCTTACCGCGCGAGAATCGCAAACATACTCCCAGGCCCTGGGCTTTCTCTGGCGGGTGCGCAACCAGCTCCATTATCTTCACGGCAGAAGGGAAGACAGGCTTTCTTTCGAAGATCAAGAAGCTTTGGCAAGTTTATTCGGCTACCAGGCAGAAGATCCTCTCCTAACCACGGAATCTTTCCTGAAGGATTACTTCACACGTGCCCTACATGTTTATCACCTTTCCTGGAACCTATTAGAGAAATGCCTGAATGAGCAACCTGATTCTCTAAGGAAGGAGGGGGTGGAGATACCAGCGGAGATCGCTCCGGGCTTTTTCCTCTACCATGGAAAGCTGGTCATGACTGACCCTTTTCAATTCGACCGGAATCCATTGCATCTATGGAGAGCTTTTGAAGTCATTCACAGGCACGGAGTGGAAATGGAAGCGCGGCTCAAGGAAAAAGTTACTGAGAGTCTAAATTCAGTAGGAGAGCGTTTTCGGTCAGCGGAAGAATCCATCGATTATTTTCTGTCTTTCTTCGAACAACCCGGACATCTTTATCGAGTTTTGGAGATTATGCATGAGACCGGGTTTTTAAGAAAATTCTTTCCGGAATTTGACCGAATCCACTGCCACGTGCAGTATGATCGCTACCACATCTATCCCGTGGACGTCCATTCCATTTACGCTGTAAGGGAACTGGAGAATCTTAAGAAAAAAAAGGATGAAACACCCTGGCCGCTGTTCAGCGATCTGATGGAGGAAGTGAAAGACCCCGGTCTTTTGAAGTTAGCTGCCCTGGTCCATGATTTGGGAAAAGCAGAAGGTTCTCCCCACGCCGAATGGGGGGAGAAAATGGCTGCGGCCATAGGGGAAAGGTTGCATCTTTCTTCCGGGAGGATTGAGACTCTTAGCTTCCTGGTGCGGGAACACCTGACCTTTGCCGAGATGGCTCAACGAAGGGACCTGAACGACGAGAACCTGATCTTTCGCTTCGCTCAAACTGTGGGCGACGGGGAAAGACTGCGGATGCTTTATTTATTTTGTTTTGCCGATCTCCGGGCCGTCGGCCCGTCCTCATGGACAGCCTGGAAAGATACCCTGATGAGGGAGTTGTTCCTTAAAACCTTGCACCTTCTGGAAAAGGGGGAAGGCCTGGGCAAAGAGGATCAGGATCATTTGGTGAACACCCAGAGAGAGGTGATGGATCTGCTTGCCGGACAGGTTCCTTCCCCGAAGATATCAGAATATCTGGTCAATATTCCTCCGAGGCATTATGAATCTCATGAAGGCTGGACCATCGCCCAGGAGATTCTTATGGCCGAAAAACTCAAAGACCAGACAGTGGCTCTGGAAGGGGAGGGAAAACCGGAAGAAGGTTGCGACGAATTGACCGTGGTGGTCCGAGATGAACCCGGCCTTTTCTCCAAAATCTCCGGAGTCTTGACCGCGAATTATTTAAACATTCTCTCAGCCCAGATCAGCACCTGGGAAAATGGCATTGCCGTGGACCGTTTCCGTGTTCAGAATATGATCGACGAACGGTTATTCCAAACCCGCCGATGGGCCAAACTTCAGGAAGATTTGAAAAACGTCCTCGAGGGAAAAGTTATGGCGAGTTCGCTGATTGAAGGAATGGTTCCCCCCTTTTTTCACCGTTATCCTTCTCCCCGCCAGGCTACAAAGGTGGAAGTGGACAACGCCACCTCTGATTTTTACACGGTCGTCGAAATTTACACCCACGACCGCCCCGGACTTCTCTATCGCATATCCCAAAAAATTTTCGAGATGGGCCTTAACATTTGGAGCGCCCGAATATCGACCAAAGTGGATCAGGTTGTAGATGTTTTCTACATTCAAGATTTAAGCGGAGCCAAATTGGTTGATGAAGGGTTGATCTTAAAAATTAAAAAAGAGCTCATCGAGCAATTAGAGAAATTGTAAAACCGCAACCCGCCTTTTTCCCGGGCATTAACCCCTGCGTCCAGCTCGCCTAATTTACATCCGATTAAAGTTTCTTTTAAAAATACCGATACTGACTACAAATATTGATGGAGGCGTAAAAAGTTCCGTTTTCGTCATTGCGAGGAGTTCCGCCAATGCGGGACGACGAAGCAATCCCGTATTTTCAAGTACTTATAAAAACGAGATTGCTTCACTTTCGCTCGCAATGACTCTTATGCCGACTTTTTACGAGATCATCAATATTGATTGGAACAAAAATTCCCCCGACCCACCTTGCTAATGAGGAAGAGGGGGGTAACCCAATTCTCAAATCACTCATTATATTAGACCGAAGGAAGCAAAAGAGAATGGCAGAATTAACCAAGACAATCGATCAGGCGGTGAAGGTTATGGCCGACAGGGAGGGGAAGTATCTCACTTTTTCCCTTGCCGGGGAGGAGTATGGAATCGGGATTCTCAAGATCAAGGAGATCATCGGGATGATGTCGATCACAACGGTTCCGCGGACCCCCGCGTTTGTCAAGGGGGTGATCAACCTTCGGGGGAAGGTGATTCCGGTGGTGGATTTGAGATTGAAGTTCGGGATGGAAGAGGCAGGGTATACGGAGCGGACGTGCATTATCGTGGTTGAGATCAAGGGGCAGGGAGGCTCGGTTTTGATCGGCATCGTAGTCGATTCGGTTTCAGAGGTGTTGAATATCAAAGCTACGGACATTGAAGAGACGCCGACGTTCGGGGCCAGACTGGATACGGACTACATCCTGGGGATGGCCAAGATGAACGGGGGGGTGAAGATTCTTCTCGACATCGACAAGGTGCTCAGCGAGAAAGACATCACCCTTTTGGACAAAGCGGCATAAATCAGAGAAAGAGTTCTTCGGAACTTAGAAGAGAGGGAATATACAAGGAGGGATTAAAATGAAAAATATGAGGATGAGTGTAAAATTGATTGGAGGTTTTTCAATTGTAGCTTTCTTAACTTTGGTTGTAGGGTACTTTGGATATATAGGCA
>VGSF01000102.1 GCA_016875165.1 Deltaproteobacteria bacterium | reverse complement strand
GGGCAAGGAATGAGAAGAAGGGGACGTTGGTTCTTGGAATTCCGGGGACATCATACTAATTATTTATTCAGCAACTTGGCAATTTAGCAATTTGGCTTAATAAAGGGGTCAAGTCTACTCTTGGAGGAAATTGGGGTCAAACCTACACTATTGACCAAATTCGTTATCGATATTTGATAATAACAAAAAAAGGCCGGCCTGTCAATATGAGGCACGGAACGGTCCTTCTTACAACGCCTCCTCTCTGAGGAACAAAAACTGCGAAAAAAAAACGGATCAAACATCTTCTGCGCCAGTCCGGCATTAAACGAATTAAACTCCCCAAAGAGTTCGACTGGACTTTCAACCCCAAAATCCCCAGAGATAAAATCATGGAGTTTCTGCAAACCCAATGGCCCAGAAAACCTTCCAACCTGGTGATCATCGGACCGGCCGGAGTGGGCTAAACCCATATCGCCACCGCCCTGTGCCATGAAGCCATCCTTAAAGGCTGCCAAACGATTTTTTCCGCTCTCTTGGACCTGAATGCCAAGCTGGCCAAAGCCAAAAACCTCTACAACTTTATGGCCAGATTTGGTGTCTTTTGAAATGCCACTAACAGGTGGGGGAGATTTTGTAGCGGATATTTTGCGGGAGGTGGAGCAGCGGAAACCGCGATGATTATCGGGCAGCACCTGCCGTCACTCGTGCCAGGGTATGCCCCCCAATTGCCGGGAGAGGTTTCGCGAGGCACTCAGAATCGGCCCGCTGAGCTCGTCAAGCTTTTCGCAAGAAAAACGGGACTCGGGACCGGAAATGCTGATACCGCTGTTGACACGGCCGTTACCTTCGAAAACCGGTACGGCGATGCACCGCATGGTGGCAGAATACTCGTGGTCGTCGATGGCATAGCCCTGGGGCCTGATTTTTCGCAGCTCCTGTCGCAGCGCCTCCGCGTCAGTGATGGTCTTAGAAGCCATCTTCGGAAGGCCGGCGGCGATCACTTCCTCGATGAACCGCACATCCTGAAATGCCAGAACCACCTTCCCTATGGCTGTACAGTGGAGCGGCGAACGATCTCCGATTTGGAAATCCACATTTACCAGCTGGATGCCTTTAACCCGCTGCACAAGAACCGTCTTGTGTCCGTCAAGCACCGAGAAATGTATCGTCTCCTGTGTAGCCAAGGAAAGCTCCCGCATCTCCTGCTGGATTAACTTCGAAACCTCGTTCTCCGCCAGGAGGTTTCGGCTAAGGGAAACTACCTTATAGCTCAGGCTGTAGCGTTTGGACACTTCGTCCCGCACCACAAACCCCGACTTCAGCAGGGTGACAAGCATGCGGTACGCCGTGGCTTTGTCCGAAAGGAGCTTATTGGCCACTTCTTGCGCCGAGACCGGCGATGGAGATTCCGCCACGATCTCTAGCGTGTGGAGGGCTTTTAATGCCGTCGCACTCGCACCGTTCCATTTATTCAAAATAACCATTCCCTTTTTGTTTCATAGGCGCTTAGCGCCTCATTAATACAAACATGTTTGTAAGAAGGAAACTTCTTGGCACCAGAAAATCCCCCCATCCCCCCCTTTAAAAAAGGGGGGTTAGGGGGGATTTGAAGCATTTTGGCTGCCCGCTTGAGGCGGGCCATTTTTTCCGTGCGCAGTCGAGGAAAAAGCATAGATATCTTATCGTTTCTATATCTGTATTGAATTTCGATATATTATTAATAATTATAATAAACATTCGACAGTTTGTCTAATCATTTTTAGAATTTTAAGGTTGATGAACTCGTAAAAAGTCAGAAAAGCCGTCACTCCTGCGAAAGCAGTCCGCCTCAGGCGGACAGAACTATTTGAATTAACTGGATTGTATAGGAATTTCCTTTTTTATCCCCCTCCCCCCAACCCCCTCCCGCCAGGGGAGGGGGGATACTTGGGGGGCTCCCTAATTCCCTCCCCCTGGATGGGGGAGGGTTAGGGTGGGGGTGTTAATAACTGGATTCCCGCTTTCGCGGGAATGACGAAAATGGGTTTAAAAGGACTTTTTACGAGACCATCAAGGTTTCCTGTCTGTTTTTCGCCCCCCTTTTTATAGAAAATGAGTGTCATCCATTAAAAAGCGTCTGTCAATATAAAAAAAGAGGGTCGGCAAGCAAAAAATGGCGTTATTGTTTATTTCATGGGCTACTTGATTCTGGCCTGAAGGGAACATGTAATTTTTGAACAGCGTCGGAAAATAGTTTTGTTAAAATATTTGTTGACAAATATTAAATAATATACAAATATACTAAAAATGATTCATGAATACAAATATAGATTTATTGATTTTGCGTGGCAGAAACAAAAAGAGCACTTTGTGCCTGGAAAGTGAGTTAGACTCAAACTACGCATTCTGAGCCGAGGGAAGAAAATATGAAGATGTTAATCGACAGTACATGGGTTGACTCATCAGACAGGAGAGTGCATGAGGTTGTAAACTCCGCCGACAATGGTGTGATTGATACGGTTCCTGCGGCGACGGCATCTGATCTTAAAAAAGCCGTCAAGGCTGCCCAGGATGCAAAGATTAGAATGGCGGGGTTGCCGGCCCACGAACGGGCCGCAGTGCTGTTTCGGTGCGCCGATGTTATGGAGAAAAGGCGGGAAGAGCTCTCTTTGCTGCTTGCCAGGGAAAATGGGAAACCCATTCGGCAAACCCGGGAAGAACTTGCGGCGGCCATCAGGATATTTCGCGGGTTTGGAGAAGAAGCGAAACGGATCTTCGGTAAAAGTATGTCTCTCGATATGGTTCCCGGAATGGAGCGCCATTTTGCCTTTACCATCCGCAGGCCTGTCGGAGTTGTGGCCGCCATAGTTCCCTTCAACTATCCGGTGGAACTCTACGCTCACAAGGCTGCGGCGGCGCTGGCTGCGGGAAACGCGGTGATAGTAAAGCCGCCGAGTGATTGTCCTTTAACTCTGTTACACATTGCTGAAATCCTTGAAGAGGCTGGCGTTCCCCGGGCGGCGCATCAGGTGGTAACCGGAACAGGCCAGGTGGTCGGGGAGTATCTGGCCAGGGAAGAGGGACTCGATCTAATTTCTTTGACCGGAAGTACCCCGGTGGGGCAGCGGATTTCCCGGTTAGCAGCGGATACACTCAAGAAAGTCCATCTGGAACTGGGAGGAAGCGATGCGACCATTGTATGCGCCGACGCGGATCTGGAGGAAGCGGCAGAGGCGGTAATTCTTGGGAGACTGGCCAGGGGGAACGGGCAAATTTGCTGCGCGGTTAAAAGAGTATTTGTAGCTGAAGCGGTGCATGATGAGTTTGTAAAAATCCTGTCGGAAAAAGCAAAAAAGTTGATTGTGGGAGATCCTCTGGACGAACGGACGGATGTGGGACCGCTTATAACCGAAAGCGCCGCCAAGGATGTTGAAAACGAAATCCGGGACGCAGTCAGCCTGGGGGCCAGGATACGGGCCGGCGGAGGACGGAGGGGCGCTTTCATCGAACCCACGGTATTGGATACGGTTCCTCCGGAAGCGAAGATGATGAAAGAGGAGACCTTCGGCCCGGTGGTCCCGGTAATCCCATTTCGCGCTATGGACGAAGTTGTCGAACTTGCCAACAATACCCCCTATGGTCTTCAATCATCGGTATTCACGAACGATCTCACCACGGCCCTCGACATGGCCTATCGGCTCGATGTGGGCGGTGTAATAGTAAATTGGTCCAGCGCCGTAAGGGTGGAAAACCTGCCCTTCGGCGGCGTAAAAATGAGTGGACACGGCCGAGAGAGTATTCACGACACGCTTCTGGAAATGACCGAGCAGAAAACCGTAATTGTCTACAACGGCCTGTCTGTTTTCAATAAAACAGGTCGATAACCGGGTAAGGTGGTTATGAAAAGAGGTGTGAATATGAAAAATAACACAGTATTCCTGATCATGGCAACTGCTCTCCTGTTGATGATTCCTTTGGGTATGTTTGCCGGAGGAGCCAAAGAGCCGGCAAAAGTTGCGGAACCAGAAGCCACCTGGAGATGAAGCGGAAGATGGAAAAGGCAGAATTATTGCGGATGCAGGGCATCAGCAAGAGCTACGGCGGCACGCAAGCCTTACGTGAGGTAGATTTCTCAGCCGAGAGCGGCGAGGTACACGCTATCGTCGGCGAGAATGGAGCCGGCAAGAGCACGCTTGTCAAAATCCTGAACGGAGCGGTCCAAGCAGATGCCGGCCAGATCCTGCTAAACGGAACACCGACGGAAATCGACAGCCCGCTATGCGCCCAACGGCTCGGGATTCGCGCCGTGCACCAGCATTTTAGCCTGGTACCCCACTTGACTGTGACCGAGAACATCCTGTTAGGCGATATGCCTAAAGGCAAGCTGAAATGGTGGATAAGCTGGCCTGAGGCGCACCGCCGGGCACAGGAGATTGTTGAGGAGATCGGCTTTATAGATATCAATGTGCGGAAACCTGTCTCCCGCCTGAGCGTCTCCCAACAGCAAATGGTCGAGATCGCCAAGGCGATTGAGGTCAGGCCACGAATCCTGATCATGGATGAGCCCTCAGCCGTTCTGTCTCAGAGGGAGCTGAACCGTCTGTTTGCCCTGATTACAAAGCTTAAGGAGAAATCTGTATTGATCCTCTATATCTCCCATCGGCTGGACGAGGTATTTGAGATAGCCGACCGAATTACCGTTCTCAAGGATGGCTCCCTCGTGGGTACTGTGCGTCCTCAGGAAACGGAAAGGGGCAACTTGATCAAGATGATGGTCGGTCGGACTCTTGACGAGGTCTTTCCGCAGCGACATGCCAGGTCCGACACCGAGATCCTGACTTTAAACGGCTTGGGTCTTAAGGGTTCTTTCGAAAACATCTCTTTCTCTGTAGCGCAGGGGGAAATCATTGGCCTATACGGTCTGATAGGGAGCGGTCGAACGGAGGTTGCCCGTTGCATCTTTGGCGCCGACCAGCCCACCTCAGGCGAGATCCGTCTGAACGGGCAAGCGGTTCATCCCAAGTCGCCGCATGACGCTTTGAAAGCGGGCATCGCCATGTTGACTGAGGATCGCATACGGGACGGTCTGGTGCTGTTTCTCTCGATCCGCGACAACGTCAGTCTTGCCAACTTTCAGTTGATGAGCCGCTGGGGCATCTTGAACCGCCGCCGGCAGAGCTCTCTGGTCCGATCCAAGGTGCAGGAACTGCACATTCGCCCGCCCGAGATTGATAGGCTGGTCCGGACGCTCAGCGGAGGCAATCAGCAAAAGGTTGTGTTGGCCAAGTGGCTTCTCGCCCAAGCCAAGCTGCTCATCCTGGATGAACCCACCCGAGGCGTGGACGTTGCCACCAAGCAAGAGATCTACAACATCATCAAGGATCTGGCCGATAGTGGGATGGGCATCCTTTTAATATCCTCAGAATTGCCGGAGATCCTGGGCATGAGCGACAGGGCTCTGGTCATGCGCGAAGGTCATCTGGTGGGCGATTTCTCAAGGGCACAAGCCACCGAACAGAAGCTGCTTGCCTGTGCAGCCGGGGTCATCGAAGAATCGGGAGGTAGGTAGGCATGCCAACAGATATGTCAACGAATAAGGAGAAGAGGGCGCACGCTTATTTTTCTTACCTTCGAAAGTGGTGGTCCACGGGTGGGGAAGGACGCCGACGATTGGTGGACTATGGTTTCATCGCCGCCTTTGTGGTGGTAATAGTTATTGGGGCATGGGCCGCTGACGTCTTTTTCACCAAGGCGAACATCAGCAACTTATCTCGCCAGATTGTATCCAATGGTCTGATCAGCCTGGGCATGCTGATCGTAATCTTGACTGGGGGCATTGATCTCTCCGTTGGATCGATCGTAGCCCTGGGAGGGGTCCTCTCCGCAGGGATGTCGGACAAAGTCGGCATTGGCCCAGCGATCCTCATTGCGTTGTTCTTAGGAGCTGTGGCGGGATTGGTTAACGGCGTCTTCATCGCCCGCTTCAAGCTGCAGCCTTTCATTGTCACCCTGGCGACCATGGGCATAGTGCGCGGGTTCGTCTTCGTCTATACTGAAACCCCCCTCGTCTCAAAGCATCCTGATTTCCGCATCCTGGGGGCCAGCTCCGTGGGGCCGCTACCCGTTACGATGATCATCATGCTGGCCTGTTTCGCGTTGATTTGGTTTTTCCTCAACCGGACGCCCACCGGGCGAGCGACGGTCGCCATCGGAGGCAATAAGGAAGCGGTGTGGTTGGCAGGTATCAACGTGCAACGCACCATCATCCTGGCGTACGTCTTATCCGGCCTGTTCTCAGCCCTTGCCGGGGTCATCCTTGTGTCCCGCCTGGGGATTGCCCAACCCAGTCTGGGCATCGCCTACGAACTGGATGCCATCGCGGCCTGCGTGATCGGGGGAGCAATTCTGGGGGGAGGCGGTGGAGGGGCTATTGGCACGTTTTTCGGAGTGCTTACCCTGGGGATGATCAACAACCTTTTGAACCTGCACGGCGTACAGAGCTACTACCAGGAAATCATCAAGGGCGCCGTGATCCTTCTTGCCGTTTTAGCCCGCAGGAAGGAAAGATAACCCATGCATCTGTGCTGAGTTTGTCGGGTCCCGATGGTAATCAACAAGGAAGGAGGTGATCACATACAGAAGAATGTATTGGATTTGGATTATAAACGATTGGAAACCCATTACCCCTATAAGAGAAAGGAGGCAAAGAAGATGAAACACATAAAACTTATAATGGCTCTCAGTATCTGTTTAGCCCTACTATTGGGAATCGCCGGCACCGTGCAGGCGCAGGCGAAAGAAAAAGAGATCAAAATTGGCGTTGTCACCCTGCAAATGAGGTCTCCCTACTTTATTTCCATGGTCAGGGCGATAGAAGCAGAAGCGCCTCAATTCAAGAATGTCAAGTTATTCGTGGCGGATGGCAGAGGGGATGTGGCCAAGGTGACTGCCGACATTGAAGATCTGATCGCCAAACGTGTTGACGGATTTATCATGAATATCAGCCCGCTTGAATCGCTGCCTGGCCCCATGGCGGCCATTAAAAAGGCCGGCATACCGGTGATGCTGCTCAACCGGAAGCTGAGGGGAGACCCCTACACTTCATGGATCGGCGCTGACAATTTTGCCACCGCTACCGGAGTAGGGGACTATATTGTCAAGCGGTTAGAGGGTAAGGGTGTTTTACTCATGATGCGCGGCGGCCCGGAGGATAACAGTACCGGAAATGCCCGCCGGGATGGCGTGCTTTCGAAAGTAAAGGGTACCAATATCCAAAGTATTATTGCCCCTGCATTTGGCGGCTGGACCGAGGATGGAGGATTTAAGGTCATGGAAGATATGCTGGCCAAACATAAACGCATCGACGCCGTATTTTGCGAAAATGACTCCATGGGCCTGGGAGCGATGAAGGCTATTAGAGATGCCGGCCGCTCTAAAGAAATTCTCGTGTTCGGTTTCGACGGTCAGAAGGAGGCTTTAAGGCAGATTATGATAGGCAGTAACTACGCTGGGACGGGTCACAATGACGCAAACACGATTGGACGGATGGGATTCCAGCGGATGATGGCCATCCTCGCCGGTGCAACTGTAGATACGGACACGCCGTTTCCAGTGAGGGTGATTAATAAGGACAACGTTGCAAAGTATTACGACCCGGATTCGATCTTTTAGCCTGAGTATTCATTAGCGAATACTCCCAAGGCAATATGCACAATGCGGTTACTCAACCCACAGCCCGATGGAGGAAACTCTGTCGGGCTTTTTCTTTGTCCAGATTTTAATTAAGGGATACCCAACTCCAGGGCTATGCCAAAAGTATGATGGAGATAAGATGGGTTAGCTGAACTACTCGCTGGTTATCGATCTCTGGACGCGAGAGGGTTCTCCCGCCGCAGGTCGGGAAAACGGGCAAAATCTCCATCCGGGGAGCAAAGTGGGCAGGCCTTTAATGCTGAGTTCTGAATCAAGATCCTGTTTTTTCATTGCCGCGAATTTGTTCTTCTTAGGGGGGTGGGTGCTATCTCCGCCACAATAAAGGTTGGGGAATAGAAGTGATCGATGGTCAGGGTGGAGAGGACTTGACCCTAACCGGGAAATTAGGTAATAGTTAGGAAAAAAAGAAGGAGTGAAATGATGGAACAAAAGGCACCAACCCGCGAAGAGGCATTGGCCATTTTGCACCAATATAACGAGAATGATAGCTTGCGCAAACACGCTTATGCCGTTGAAGGGGTTATGCGCTATATAGCCAGAAAGCGCGGTGAGGATGAGAATAAGTGGGGCATAATCGGTCTCATCCATGATCTCGATTATGAAAAGTTTCCCGATCGGCACTGCTCGAAAACCGGGGAAATTCTCGCTGAACATCATTGGCCAGAGGAATATATCCGGGCAGCCGTTTCCCATGGATGGGGTATATGCTCCAGCGTAGAGCCTCAGACGGCATTGGAAAAGGTTCTTTATGCCATTGATGAACTAACGGGATTGGTGGTGACCACAGCTTTGGTCCGTCCTTCTAAGAGCGTTTTGGACGTAACCGGCAAGTCGGTAAAGAATAAATGGAAAGACAAAAGGTTTGCCGCAGGGGTGGACAGGGCGGTCATCGAGAAGGGCGCCGAGAGGCTGGGAGTTGGACTGGAGGAGCTTATCGAAGATACGATAAAAGGAATGCAGGAGGTAGCGGAGGCCATTGGGTTGAAAGGAAGTCAAACCTGAAGTTCCAGGTGGCCGGATTTCAGCAAAGAGAGAGGAAGCTTGGGGGTATATTTCTGGTGGCGGGCGGGAAATCCGGATTTATGGCTTATCGCCAATCCTGCGGGTTTTTCTTCTGTCCAGGATCTCAGCCAGAACGGGCAGCAGCAAAGAACCGCCGGGAAGGGTGAAGATAATCAGAATGGGGACATACAACGATAAGCGTTTCAGATGATTCTTGAGCTGTTCTTTCTCCTCTTTTTGCCATTTCAGCTCGGTATTCCTCTGCTTGAACAGAAGCTGCAAAAAGCCTTGCATTTGCTGTGCTTCGTTGAATATCAATTCCTTATTCTTTAATAGAAGCTTTTTCAGAAAAAGACGTATCATGGATGGAATGGCAATCTCAATTCAAGCCGCCTCGATTGGCAGAGGAGTATTTTATCAAGGCCATTGCCAGCTTCCTGGCCAGGAACTTATTTCCAAGATAAAAATTTGACTTATGAATCATCATATCGTATTAGTAGAACCGCTGGCAACCAAAGAATCAGAAGTTTTGGAATGGAGGTTTTTATGGAGTTCAGAGAGTCCCATGTATATGCGGACGTTCTGATCATTGGAGGGGGAAGCGCAGGGGCCATGGCCGCGGTCCGGGCCAAGGAGGTTGATCCCTCGCAGAAAGTCGTCGTCTTTGAAAAAGGCCATGTCCTCTACAGCGGCTGCATTGCCCGGGGAATGGATGCGCTCAACATTGTTGCCGTCCCGGGAAAGACCACGCCCGAGCTTTACGTTGAGTCCAACGGCATTTCCTGTGAAGGGCTCATGGATGAACCGGTGAATTACCGCATGGCCGAACGCAGCTACCCGCTGATGAAAAAATTAGAGAGCTGGGGCGTATTTTTCCCCAAAGATAATGAGGGGAATTATGAGCTCCTGCAGGTTCACCCCAAAGGAAAATTTTGTCTGTCCATGAAGGAGCCGGAGTTGAAGACCATCTTAGCCAAGCGCTTAATCGGCCTGGGCTGCCAGGTCTTCAACCGGGTGATGGGCTTGCAGTTGATCATGGAAGATGGGCGGGTTGCCGGGGCCATCGGCATCAATATCCATACGGGCGAGTTTGTGGTCTGTCATGCCGGATCGGTCATTCTTTCTTCCGGAGGAACGGCCCGTTTCGGATTACCCAACAATGGTTACCTTTACGGGGTCTATGATTTTCCCGGGAACACGGGGGATGGATACGCCATGGCTTTTCGGGCCGGAGCTGAACTGACGGGTTTTGAATATACTCTGAATTATTACATCATCAAGGATATTAACGCCCCGCTCCTTTACATCACCTTGACCCGCGGAGCCAATCTCCTCACGGCTATGGATGTCCACCTGGAAAATACCCATCCTTCCATCAAGTCGATGGTCCTGGAACACCGGAAGGACGTGGGGCCTCTGCGCATCCGCATGAAACATCTGCCCGAAGCCAGGATCCGGGAGATCGAGGACATCCTCTTTACAACGGAGCGGCCGGTTCAGCAACGATTTTTCGAGGGGCGGGGGGTCAATTTCCGCACCGGGGATATCGAGCTCTGGCCAACGGAATTTTATCTCTGCGGCGGGCACGGAATGACGGGCATTTTCGTCAATGAAAAAGCCGCGACTACCTTGCCCGGGCTTTATGCCGCTGGAGATGTTTCCCTGGTGGCCCGCGGTCATCTGAGCGGAGCTTTTGTTTATGGAGAAATTGCCGCTGAAGAAGCGACCGAACATGCCCGGAAACATCCGCCGGCCAAAGAACCCGGCCCTCAGGGCCTGGAAGACCTGAAAAAGGATCTGCGGCAACGGAGCGCGCAGAAGGACGGTGAAGTTTCCATCGAAGAATTTGAATATAAGGTGCGCCGGCTGATCGGCGATTACGTGACCCCTCCGAAAAACGCCTACAAATTGAACCAGGCGCTATGGTGGATGGACCGCTTCCAGAAGGAAATTAGGGAAAAGGTGCGCATCCGCCACATTCACGATCTCTTCAAGGTCCTGGAGGTGGAGAATATCATCCTCTGCGCCAAACTATCAGCCACCGCATCTCTGGAACGCAAGGAGAGCCGCTGGGGGTTCTGGCACTACCGGGCCGACTTTCCGGAAAAGGACGATAAAAACTGGCTGAAACACATCATGCTGCAGAAGGGCGAAACACCGGAAGAGATCCGCATCCACCATCGGCCCGTGGCCAAGATGCAATAGGGGGAAAAATGGATATCAATATGCTTACCAGCCTGAATGACAATATCCGTATTGATCGTGATAAATGCACGGCCTGCGGGAGGTGCGTGGAAATTTGCGTATTAGACAATCTGCGCCTTAAACTTTCTCCTTGCCGGCAGGCTTGCCCGGTCGGAATAAACTGCCAGGGATATATCCATCACCTGGCGAAGAGGGAGATGGATAAAAGTCTGGAAAAGGTTCGGGAAACGGTTCCTTTTGCCAGAATTCTGGGCCGGATCTGCTCGAGGCCCTGTGAAGCAGCGTGCAACCGGATAAAAGTGGATCAACAGCCAGTGGCCATTCGCGATTTAAAACGGTATCTCTCCGACCAGGACGGGAAGCCCTGGACGCCGCCCCTCTCTCCGGAACGGCCCCAGAAAGTAGCCATCGTGGGATCCGGCCCTGCTGGCCTGGCCGCGGCTTTCTACCTCCGGTCGGGGGGTTTCCGGGTAAATCTGTACGATAGGGAATCTGCCCCCGGAGGCCTGATGCGCTGGGCCATCCCGGAATTCCGCCTTCCTCAGGAGGTTTTGGATAGTGATCTCAGGGTCATGGAAAAAATGGGCGTAAAATTTGTAGGGAACCGAACGTTGGGGAAAGATCTTGAGCTTTGGAAATTAGAGAAAGAATATGACGCTGTCCTTCTGGCCCTTGGGGCTTATGGGCAGGCCCGCCTGGGCATTCCCGGAGAAGATGCTCAGGCGATCATTCCTGTTCTTAAGTTCATGAAGGATGTGCGACAGAATAATCCTCCAAGGATGGGTGAACGGGTAGTCGTTATTGGCGGGGGGAATGCCGCTGTAGATGCGGCCCAGACTGCTCTGCGCCTGGGAGCGAAAAGAGTCCACTTAGTAAGCCTGGAGAAAAGGGAGGAGATGCCGGCTTTTTCCTTAAGTGTTGCCGAGGCTGAGGAGGAGGGAGTCAATATGCAGAATGGTTGGGGGCCCCAGAGGTTTCGGCTGGAGGGGGAAAAATTAACTGGGGTCAGCTTTAAAAAATGCCTGGCCCCGTGTGACTCCCGGGGGATTTTTTGTCCTAACTACGATGAAAGGACTACCATGGATTTACCAGCCGATACGGTCATTTTGGCCATCGGACAAAAGTCCGAGTTAGATCTCTTAGAGCCTTCCTGGCATGGGCCGTCGGGAATCCGCTGCCATCCCCTTACCTTGCAGACACCGGATTCTAAAGTCTTCGCGGCTGGAGACTTTATCCGGAGCCCGAAAATAATTATAGAAGCAATGGCGGAGGGAAAGGAGGCCGCCATCTCCATTCAACGGTTCCTTCAGGGGGAGGATTTGCAGTATGGCCGGGGAAATGTTACCCCTTACCAGTTGCAGTTTGAACCTGATCTTTCCCGCGCCCAAACTCGCTCGCGGCTGGCTATGCCGACCCTGCCGGTATCTCAAAGGAAGGGATCCCAGGAAGTGGCCCGAGGATATTCCCAAGAAGAGGCCATTGCCGAAGCAGAGCGCTGCTTGAATTGCGGCATGCCTTTCGGCCTCAGGACCTGCTGGTTCTGTCTTCCCTGCGAAATCGAATGTCCGGAGAAGGCGCTTTACGTGGAGATTCCTTACCTGCTGAGATGATAAAGGATACGGGGAAAGAAGGCACGATTTTAATCATAAGCCGCTGTCATAAAAGACAGGCGCTTCCCGCGCATCCACCCGAATAGTCGGATTCCACAGTAATCAAATCATGTTGGGCAGAGGGTTGATCCATTCCCCGGTGCCCCAGGGAGAGCACCTGATCTTCTTTACTCCCGTAACGATAGACGGTGATTCCCTTACACTTAAGTTTATACGCCAGGGAATAGACCTTTCTCACATCCTCCACCGTAGCGTTGGCTGGTAAGTTGATGGTCTTGGAAACGGAATTGTCCGAATGCTTTTGGAAAGCTGCCTGCACCTTAAGGTGTTGTTGAGGGGTTACATCAAAGGCGGTGACAAAGATTCTTTTTACGTCGGGGGGAATCTCTTCGATCTTCCGCAGAGAGTAGGATTGAACCACCCGGGCAATCAATTCTTTGCTGTAGAACCCCCGGGTTTTGGCCATTTCTTCGAAGATCGGGTTCACCTCAAATAAGCGGACGCCGGACAATACATGGCGGATGAAGCTTATGGCGAATAGAGGCTCGATTCCGCTGGAACAGCTACCAATGATGCTGATGGACCCTGTGGGAGCGATTGTATTCACTGTGGCATTACGCAGGCTAAGGTTCTTTTTGGCGTAGATGGAGTTGGCAAAATTCGGAAAAACTCCCCTTTCCCGGGCCAGGGCAACGGAAGCTTTGAGGGATTCCTTATGGATAAAACGCATTAGCTTTTCCGCAAAGGAAACAGCTTCCCGGGATTGATAGGAAATTCCCAGGCGAATCAACAGGTCGGCAAACCCCATTACTCCCAGCCCGACTTTGCGGTTGGCCAGAGTAATTCTCTTTATCTGGGGGAGGGGAAATTGGTTTACCTCAATCGCATCGTCCAGGAAGCGGATGGACCAGCGGATATATTCTGTAAGTTTTTCCCAGTCCAGAACATTTCCTCTGACCATCCGGGCTAAATTGATAGAGGCCAGATTGCAGCTCTCGTAAGGCAAAAGAGGCAGCTCCCCGCAAGGGTTCGTGGCCTCGAAAGTTCCAACCTGCGGCGTTGGATTTTTTCTGTTAATTTCATCCAGAAATACCAATCCCGGGTCGCCGGTTAGCCAGGCGGCGTTGGCGATAAGATCAAAAATGATTCTGGCTTTTACTTTTTTTATTTTTTCGCCATTGCGGGGATTGATTAAATCAAAGTCTTTGTTATCGACTACGGCCCCCATAAAGCGGTCCGTGACCCCGATAGATAAATTGAAATTGGAGAAGCGGTTTTTTTCGATCTTGGCCTCGATAAATTCGATGATGTCGGGATGGTCGCAACGCAAAATGCCCATGTTGGCTCCGCGCCTTTTCCCGCCCTGGACGATCACTTCAGTGGCCTTATCGAATATGGACATGAAGGAAACCGGTCCGGAAGCCTGGCCTTTGGTGGAAGAAACCAGATCTCCTTTGGGCCGCAGCCTGGAGAAACTGAACCCCGTGCCTCCGCCGGTCTGGTGGATTCTGGCCATACTTCTAAGCGCCTCAAAAATCCCGTCGATGGAGTCCTCCACGGGGATGACGAAGCAGGCCGAGAGCTGGCCCAAAGAAGCTCCGGCATTCATGAGAGTGGGGGAGTTGGGCAAAAATTCCAGATTGCGCATCATCTGGTAGAACTTTTCTTCGGCCTCGGACACGGAGAAGGAGGACTTGAATTCTTTCTCGGCCAGAGCCACATGAGCCGCGACTCTCCGAAAAAGCTCGCTGGGAGTTTCGATGATGTTTTGCTTATCATCCTTTAAGAGGTAGCGCTTCTTTAAGACCTCCATTGTGTTGACCGGAAGTTTCAGATCGTCTTTGATCCCCAGGGCCGACTTGGCCAGGCGAATTTCGCTGCGCTTTTCCCGGTAGAGGATATAACTCTTGGCGATCTGATTGTACCCTTCCTCCATTAAAACCGCTTCTACTGCGTCCTGGATCGATTCTACGTAGAGGGTTTTTCTTTTGAACAAGGCCAGTAATTTTTGGATGACGATTTCGGTGAGCCGTGTAGCTATCCTGCCGGCCTGCGCCTGATCCTTAAGGACTTCAAAAGCGGCCCTGGCAATGGCCTTTTGAATTTTTTCAGAGGCAAAGGGAACGATAGTCCCGTCCCGTTTCCGAACTTTTCTGGGCAGCGTCATTTTAACCATGGCGACCTTCGCCTTTCTGGATTCACCGGTCAAGCCGGGGAATGACACGGTTCGAGATAGCGATGTGGTCATTATTATAAGACCATTAATAAATTCATTTTACAATTTCTTAAAGGCCGTATTTAGAGCTTCAAACTGAAAGCCTGACGCCCTACTCAAATTTACGGAAAGCCAGAAGGGACCGTAAACATTGAAATGTTGTTTTCAGCTTAGCGCAGTAATATTAGCCTTTTGAAAAAGCTGTCAAATCTCCCTTCATCTTCCTTTTCTAAATGGAAGCTTTAAAAAAATTCAAGGCTCAGACGAAATCAGCTTTTCCCGTTGTCCCGGGGGCAAAATTTTTCCCCGCCGCGGCTGGGGAAAATCGGCGGGATGGGAATGTTTTCCAGCAAGATAAAGTTAAAAAGTTAGGATTCAAATAAATTTGATGATGTCGTAAAAAGTCCGAAAGCCTCTTTCCCCGTGATTCCGGCGCCTGCCCCGGATCGTGTCCGGGGCAGGCGCCGGAATCCAGTTATTTAAAGGAGTTATCAAACCTCTGGACTCCGGTTTTCACCTGTCTGCCAGGCACAGGCAGGCCGGAGTGACGACTTTTTACGAGGCCATCAAATTTTATTCTTAGTATTTTTTAATTTCAAGAGAAAATCTCGAAGGAACAATAAGAAAAGGGGAACGGACTCCACGACTGGTTACATGGTAAACAGACCACGCAAACTCAATACCAGGTTTCCTGGCCATACCCGAGTGTTGTCTTCTTAGTTCGATCCCAAATGCAAGATAAATTCCTAAATTCATGGACTGACCCCATTCTCTATGGACTGACCCCATTCTACTAACCCCCGGCCCCTGGAATCCCTTGGCCTTTATAACACACCTTTTTTCAAAGATGTCACCGCCGCTTAAAAGTGGATCCACCCACCGGTGAAAAACGGACCCGTCTGATCGTTTTCCTGCCGGGTTTGCCTGCCGATTTTTGGACCCACCTGATTAGCTTCCTTTTTGCCTG
>VGSF01000101.1 GCA_016875165.1 Deltaproteobacteria bacterium | reverse complement strand
GCCGGAAGGCAAAACTCATGACCCAGCCCACCACAAAAGCCATGGCAAGGGCCGAAAGGATGCGGACAATCACCATCTCGGTCCCCAGGATGGCTCCGGTATAGACCAGGGCCAGAATGTTGGCTGCAGGGGCCACCCAGAGAATTATAAAGGCCGCCTCGATTCCGCTTCCCCTGTAATACAGGCCGCTGGAAACGGGGATCACAGTGCAGGAGCAGGCGGCCACGAAAAAACTGCCGCCGCTGGCCAGGGTGAAGGACCTAAGTTTATTGGCGGCGCTTCCCAGGTAATAAATGATGGTTTCTTTTGAAATAAACGTAACCATGGCTCCGGCCAGGAGGAAAGCCGGGACCAGGCAGGTGATGACATGAAGGGCAATGTAATCCTGCAAAGCCTCCAAACCGGCAATAATCAATTCCCACAAGAACATGTTCCGACCTTAGGTTTCGCCGCCTTTATATCCGTGCCAGCACTTTTCTTTGCTCCGTCAACTCTCGCTTCAAAAGAAGCCCCACTTTATCAATGATCTCAAAGATTTCCGGATATTTAACTTTCACCATCACTCGTACTCCGTCTTTCCGCGTGGTGATCAGGTGGCTCTTTTGCATCGTGGAGATGTGGCGGGAAATATTGGACTGTTCCCCGTTGATGGCCGGCACAATTTCACAAATACACCTTTCTCCACTGCGAAGCATTTCCAGGATCTTCAGGCGCGTAGGCTGCGCCAGCGCTTTCAAAACTTCCGCCTTCAGCTGGATCGCCCTTTCCTCCATGATCTTCTCCATGTAATTATGATTAATTGATCATATATTTATAAATGAATAATTGTCAAGAAAAAACTTCAGGGCAAGAGTGCCATAAAAAGGAAATGTTCGAGGAAGGCCACACCCTTTAAGAATCAGAAAAGAAGGAAGTTTCCGAAAGGAAGGCAAATGGAAATTCTTCCGATGGCCAGAGGGCTTCACTTTTAGTGCCCTTTGCCCCCCACTCGGACCCTGCCCCTCGGAAGGGGGAAAGTGTATAAAAAAAGTCGAATTGGCTCTGTTTCATGTCATTCCGGCGAAAGCCGGAATCCAGGGTTTTCAATGCGTTACGAACTTACTGCACCCCGGCTTTCGCCGAGGTGACGACTAAAATTCAATTTTTTCATACCTTCGGGGAGTGAAGAGCAAGGATTATGTTTTCAGGCATTTATTTTAGCGTTTAGGGGAAAGGGGATGTTTATTCTTTTTTACCCTTGGGGGTGGGCTTCTTCTTCCTTTCCTCCGGCCCCACGACACTTCTGCATCATCCGGGACATCATTTCAGCGCAGTTGAAGGGGTGGCCTGCTTTCTTAGCCTCCATCATTTTCTGCATCATGGACGCAAAGTCCATCCCTCCGCAAAACTTCTGAAATTCCTTTTGGGTGGTTTCGGGATCCTCAGCCATTTTCGTTTTTCTCCTTTCTTTGGGCGATCATGACTCCCTCAAAGGTTTCCTTCTTTCACCCATAAGACGGAGATATGAGCGGAAAGGTTACAACCTTATCCCTGGGGGAAGGATTACGGCTCCAGGCAAAATGGTTCGAGGTAGTCCTGCAGCTTGGTTCTGGAAGGGTCGCTTAATCCGGGGCAGTCTTTCGGCCCCTTCACCCCATCGGCCACCAGCAGCGAATAGACCATACAGGTCGTCTGGCCGCACCGGCGGCAGTTATTCCTGGGTAAGAGCTTGAGAATCTCCAGGACCCGAGGTTTGGGGATTCCTTCAAAGCTCGGTTTGATCTGCTCCCGCTTTTCCCAGGTGTCGTTAATCTCCTGCGTCAGCCAGCGGAGGATCTTATCCGCCTCCTCTTCATCTTTCAGAGCATTGATGGCGATCTTTTGGGAGTGAACGGTAATAAGCTTCCCATGAACCTTAAACGTTACCGAGGGGGGATCCTGGGTATACGTGCTCCCCCCCAAAACGGTATTCAGATAAGGGAGAACTCCGCTGATATCGGTCCCCAGATAGGCATGGCAATGGACCGACTGGAAGTTCGGATTACAGTCCGGTCGGAAGATCTCTTTGCGATAACCTTTTACCAACATGAATCTGAACCATGCATAAAATTGTAATGGGATTGAGTCGTCTTTCCCGCGAAAGCGGGAACCCAGAAATCCCGCTTCGAGAGGACTGGATTCCGGGTCAAGCCCGGAATGACGGATGCTAAAGTTCCCCTAAAATGTTGAAACCCAGCTTTTTAGCTTATATCCCTCTTCTTCTCTTCGTATTCATGCTTGCTGATCTCGCCCGACGCATATCGTTTGTCCAGGATCTCCCGGGCCGATTCAGCGATATGACGGGACCTGGACCGACCCCCGAAGCATCCGCGCATCATGAGGAAACACAAGATCATCATGGCTATGGGAATGATCCACCACCAATGAAACCCATTCCAGACGCCTCCATAGGCAAACATAGAAATTACCTCCCATTTGTTTTATCGACCGGTTCGCATACCAGCACACTTCTCTCATCCACCTCAAAGGTGCATTCTTTTTCCAGAATCGCTTTAAACTTTTTCCGGGCCCGGTGCAGCCTTACTTTCACGTTCTCCAAGGTCAGCCCCAGAATATCCGCAATCTGCTGTTGGCTAAAGTCCATGATGTCGGCAAAAATGATGACGCTTCGCTGCGTTTCAGGAAGAAGGCTCAGTTTATCCTGGACACATCGGGACATCTCTCCCCGCTCCAGTTCTTTTTGAATTGGACTCTCCTGAAGGGTTACCAGCCCTTCATGAATTTCTTCCTGGGAGGAAGATTTTTTCATGGCGCGGAAATGATCCTGGCAGAGGTGGTAAGCGATCCGAAAGATCCACGAAGAAATCTTCTCCGGATCACGCACGCTGTCCAGGTTCTCCTGGATTCTTATGAAGGTTTCCTGGACGAGGTCATCGGCAACGGACTCATTCTTTACCGAGGCCAGGATGAATTTTCTGACCCGATGGTAGTATTGATCATGAATTCCCAGTAAGTCCATTTCAATCCCACTTGCTCACGAGTCGCAACAAGAGCCCTGGGAGGGAGCGCAGCTGCAGGAAGAACCTGGAGTCTCCTGGCCCAAACGATTCTTAATGCTGTTCCGCATGACCAGGTGGGCGCCGCTTTTGACTCTGTTGGCCAGTTCCACGGCTTCCAGGATCTGTTCAGATGTCAGGCCGGCAGCAGAGGCTTTTTTATAGTAGTGCTCAAAGCAAGGGATGCAGTTCGCCGCGGTAGCGGCCCCCAGGCAAACCACAAGAGATGTTTTTTCGTCCATGATACCCTTCCTCCCTAAGTTTTCGTTCACCTATAAGACGGGAAGGATCCCTGAGAGGTTACACCCGAGCGAACTTTTTATTCCTGGGCCACAATAACATCTAAAAAGAATAATTGTTCTTTAGAAAGATAGCGGTTTAGCCATGCAAACCGAGCTGGCCGGGCAGAGGCTTCTGAATTCCGTCGCCCCCTGGATCTCGGTCGGGGCCGAGATTCTTCCGATTTTTTGATAGCCCCTTTTTCCGAAAAAGGATTCCGCCGTCATCGTGAGAAGATAGACTGCTTCAATATTGAGCGAAGCCGCATAATCCTCGGCCTTTTTGGCTAATTCAGAGGCGAACCCCCGTTGGCGAAACCGGGGGTCAACCGCCAAGGAGCGAAGAAGCGCCGAACAGCCCAAAATTTCCAATCCGACCGTCCCGAGAATTTCCCCTTTTTCTTTTATCACCCAAAAATGGCGGAGATGCTCGGGAGTTATATCTTCATGGGGTAATCCACAAAGCGTAAGTAATTGCCTGATCCAGGGTTCATCCATGGATGAGGCTAAGGCAAGGTGCATCGAGAGTTCTCCTTTCCCGACAAACTGGCAGCGAAGGGCCGAAATGGTTTTCGGCCCTCTTCGCTAAAATTCCCATAGTTCTTCTTAAGTCGGTTTGACGGCGGATACTTTTATGCTGACTATCGAGTTGGCCAACTCCTTGGCCTTTTGGGGGGGCAAATTCTTGGCAATTTCCCGCGCCGTCGGGTCATTGGCTAAAATTTCCGTGGGGAACACGGTTTCCTCCAGGATTTGGATTTTCTGGAACCCGGCTTTTTGAATGGCGCCCAAATAATTCTCCTTGGTCTCCGCCCCGGCTACACAGGCGGTATAAGCGGCTACGGAATTCCTGATTTCCTGCGGAAGTTCTTGGCGTAGAACAATATCGGAAACCATCAAGCGGCCTCCCGGTTTAAGCGCCCGGAAAGCCTCCCGGAAAACCCTCTCCTTAGCCGGGGATAGGTTGATGACGCAATTAGAGATTACTATATCCGCCTGGCTGTCCGCCACTGGAAGGTTCTCGATCTCTCCCAGCCGGAATTCCACGTTCGTGAAATCCCCCTTCTCGGCGTTTCCTCTGGCCTTGTCAAGCATCTCCGGAGTCATATCTACGCCGATCACCTTCCCATTTTTCTTGACCTGGCGGGCAGCCAGAAAGCAGTCGAATCCTGCGCCCGAGCCAAGATCTAACACCGTTTCCCCTTCCCGGAGAGATGCCAGGGCCAGGGGATTTCCGCACCCGAGCCCCAGGTTCGCCCCTTCCGGAACCGCTTTGAGGTCCTGATCTGTGTATCCAATGCTTTTGCTGATGATCTCCGTAGTTTTGCCCCCACCGCAGCAGGACGTGGCCGGCTGGCAGCAGGAAGTCCCTTTATTGGCTGCCCGGGCATACCGGTCGCGCACGTATCTTTTGATTTCCTCTTCTTTCATTCCTCCACCTCCATTATTTCGTTTCGCCTTTGGATAGATCCTGCATCATGGGTCCGAGAAAATCGCGAATTCCCCCGGTTAAGGAATCGGCCTTGATCAGGGTAAAGCAGCAGGTGGCCCCGTCCTTTTCCCAGCTGATCACCGCCAATTTATCCCCGGGTTTGATATTGGCCTTTTCTCTTAAATCCTTGGGCAGCACCATCTGGCCTCGCTCATCGACGCTGATCAAAGATTCGACTTTGCAGCAGCTTGAGCTCTTTCCGCTTCCTGCCAGGCAACTCATTTTCTCTTTCTTGTTCACGACACTCCCCCCCAAGGCATCTGCCTTCACAGTCGGCAGGAAACCTTTTCTTGGCAGCCCTGTTTTTATTGATCTGATAAATCAGATTATACTGATAATATTAATTATTCAGATAAAGTTTGTCAAGAGGTATTTCGCGCTTGGGCGCAAATTTCCTTAACTCACTTTTTTGGGTTTGTACTATCGATATTGGTCGGGGTAGAAGAAGGGCCTGCAGTAGGCCAGGGGAAAGGAAGGAACCAATGGAATAAGTCAGCTCAGACCCCTCACTTCGAGGCCGGGCAGCGGACTTTGGCGAGATAGGGGGCGAAACCTCAACGCTCACTTAAATTGACCCACTTATGCTCAATAGAATTGACCCACCCTAAGAGTGTATTATTGCGCGCGCAATATGAGAATATTTTCACTCAACTATCTGATTTTTAAGCATTGTGGCTATACCTATGCTTATATAACCTGAAGTACTCCTGCCTGGGTTATTTTTCCTTAGCATAAGTGGGTCAATTCCTATGAGTGTCAAAGTTCTATCCCTTTCAGCCTTAAGAATTCCTCCAATTTAGCTTTTTCCAGAATCCTCTTTTCGGCCGCCTCAAAAAGCACGGTTCTAACCTGAAGGGCGTTTTCAAAATTATTTTTTGCGTTCAAGGAATAAATGAAATACTGGACATAGAGATGCGTATGGGGGCTGGTGGGAGTATCTACAAAAATCAGGTTGATTTTACCGGTTTTCATCAAATCGCTGATCAATGGCTCCACCTGGGGCTCAATGCCTCGGCAGGGAGGGCAGAAATAATCGGTGTAGAGAACAACTTTGATCGCCCCGTTGCCGAATGAGGGTAGAATTTCCCCTTCTCCAAAAACAGGGCTAACGATCCCCGGCAGCAGCCAAGTGAAGATAAATATGGCTAAGACCGATAACCCATATTTATGAATTGCTATCTTTTTCATTTTTCCTCCCTGATGGAAATATAGCCTCAGTTCTTTCCCTCTGCGCCCTTCGGAAAACAAGATGAGGTTGAGCGGACGGCATGAACAGCTGTGCCGATACTGATCTGAGGATGAATAGAACAGGGCTTAGATCTTTGATCGGTTGAATAGTATTAACAGCGTAGGGGAGGATAATCCGGCATGGTTAAGCATGGATTTGAAAGGGGAAAGAGAGGTTTCCACACTATCCCCAAAAGCTTATTCCCAAGCCTGGCTTCCAAAACAAAAACAATCCCGCTCTCCATTGGTTTTTCTTTGGAAATCAGAGCTTGATTCCCGCACGGCCCCTGTTTTTCTATCTGCTTCGGGCAAAAAATGTTGCAGGAGGTGGACAGGTAATTGGAAAAGGCCAAGGGGGGCCCAGCAGAAAAACGATTACCGGCCCATAAAAAATGGGCCGGAAGCTTATCCAATTTGTATTGCTCACAATTTTCATCCTGCTGATTTTTAAACTGGCCCCTGTGGTCGTATTATAGACTATTTTTTTACAAATATTATTTCGGCAACCCACCCCTGAAATCTTCAGCGGTTTAATTCTCCTCTGTCTCTTTTCCCCTCCACCGGCCCTATGGCATTTCGTAGCCCGCTTCCTTTAAGAGTGAAAGAAGCCTTTCCCTTTTCTCGCGGAAAGGATCGTTAAAAAGCGGAGGGCATTTAACGATAGGGAGTTCATCCTGCTGGAGTTTGGCGGCAAAAGCCATACAGGTAGGCTCGCCGCATTTCCGGCAGTTGGTCCCGGGCAGGAGTTTAAAAATATCCAGGACCTTAATTGGTTCGCGGCCTTGATAATCCACTTTCAGGGTTTCCCGCCCTTCATAGGTTACATTGATCAGCTCTTTCAGCCAATGGAAAACCTTCTCCGCTTCCTGTTTATCATTCAATTTCGTAACAGCAATTTGGTGAGGCTGCAGGGTGATTAAACGTCCATCTTTCTTGAAGCTCAGGATCTTCGAATCGGGATTGTAAAGGCAACCCTTGATAAGGCCATTGAGGTAGGGAAACACCTCTTCGATGCTTTCCTGAAGCTCGGCGATGGCGTTAAGCTTTTGAGAGGAAGGGTTACACTCCGGCGGCATAACCCGAAAACGAAGTTCTTTCAGAAGCATCCCTGCGTTCGTGAAATTTTTATAATGAATCTATGATCAATAATAATAATAGAAGAAAGGCTGTCAAGCAGAAAAACTCACTTGCCACTTTCCCTTTGCCAAGTCAGTTATAAATTCATTAAGATCGGTAATAAAAAGGCACGGAATAAGAACCGAAAAAGGGTTCGTACCATGCTGCGACGGAATATCTTCCTCCCTCTTTAAGCTCGAAAATACTTTGAAAATTTAAAAGTGAAGGGTGGCAAGTCCCTTAGAGGTCTTGACAAATGAGGTTATAATAAGTATAAATAAAATGTAGTTACATAAACTACATTAACCCGAATGGAGATTGCGATGATTAGCGTGGGGATCAGAGAGGCGAAGATCAATTTAAGTAAGCTATTAAAGCGGGTCATGCAAGGTCAGGAAGTTGTTATTACGGATCGGGGAAAACCGGTAGGGAAAGTTGTTCCGATACCGAAGGAGCATCTTCCGATGGCCGAGCGAATCAGAAAAATGGAAGAGCAAGGTCTATTCGGACCGGTGCGCAAAGGCAGGGCAATGCGACTGCCGCCGCCGCTTCCCGCACCCGAGGGTCTTGCTCACCGATTTCTTCAGGAGGACCGGGACGCATGAATCAAGAGGAGAAAAAGATCGTGCTTTACTGGGACGCATCTGCGATTCTCTCCGCGCTGATAAAAGACACCTGGAGCGAGGAAGCACAGAAATGGGCGCGCAAAGAAGGCGTTCATTTGCTTTCCTCGTTGGCCTATGCCGAGGTCCTGGCGGTCCTTTTCCGGATGAAGAGGGAAAGGATGATGGCGGAGGTGCTTGTGGAAGCCGCCCTTGAAACCCTCGAAAACGGCCCTTGGCGGCGATTGAACCCTGGACCTACGTGGGGCCTTATGGCCGAGCTTTCCAAACGATGGCCCCTCAGGGGGGCCGATCTCTGGTACCTTTCCGCAGTTAAAAGCGTTCGCGATCATCTCCCGGAAGTGAAGTTTTTGACATTTGACTCGAGGCTCAGGGCGGCTGCTCAGGGAGAAAAAATCGGCCTGTAAAGCGGCATGGGAAGCCGCAAGTTCCTCATATAATGTTGCTCCCCTAAAAATAGTACCTCGCTCTCAATTCTATCCGGTAGTCGTTGGGCTTTTCCCCGAATTCCGTTTCCTCCCCGCCGATGAGGAAGGTGGCTTTGAGACGCAGCTCCAGGTTGGTAATGCCGGTGTAGGCAACCTCGGGAGCGATGGAAAAACTGGAATCATTCAAATTTACAATCGTCGTCAGGGACGGCGTGAAATAGAGGATGTCGAAGGGCTCCTTCTGGCTGATTCGCAGGTAGAGATAGTCCCTCATCGGGTTGGGCCGGCCGTAATTGCCCTGGCTCAGGTTCAGTGCCCTTCCTAAGAGAGCGTCGCTCCCTGTTGTTAGGTAACTATTATAGGCCCGGCCTACAAATTGATAAAAATCCTGGAACTCATCCTTGGTAAACCCCGTTCCGTTCCGATAATATTCCAGGATATAAGTCGTCTCCCGCTGGCTCAGGTAACGGACCCCCAATAGGTAGCTGACCGTATCGGAAGTGGAGCTGAGAATATTTCCATTGGAATCGATATATCTCTTTTGGAATTCTTCGATGTAGGCAAACTCTCCATGGATCTCGAAGTTGGAAGTAAGGTTCCTGGAAAAATCTATTCCATACCTGGAGGTACGGCTTCCGCCGGTAAAGACGATGAAATCGATATCCGTGTCATAGAGAAGGAGGTAAAGCTTGGCGGCCACGTTGGCCTTTTCCGTGGTGCCGAAATTATCATTTACATGCGTCAGGACCGGCAGGAAAACGGGAGTAAAGGAAATGGTCTTCAAGGGCCCGGAAAAGCTCCGGATCCAATCGGCGGAAAGCACCCAGAATCCTTCGAGAGCCAAATCCGGTTCATCAGGGTCCTTGGGGCGGTCGATGAAGGCGACGGGGTTCCAGGCATATCCTTTCCCCCACTTGAGCGTCTTCTTCCCCATATCCAGGGTGAAGGAGTTTGAAGGCTTCAGGGACAGGAAGCCTTCATAAAGGCTTGTCTCATCGGACCAACCCTGGTAGGTATGACTCAAATCGCCATTTACCCTGCCAAAAATTCGGGCAATGCCGTATTCATAACTCCCCTCCAACTGGAGGCGGAAATTGTATTCTTCGATGGTCCGCCCCTCATCGCGGTTGTAGAACTTCAACTTGTATAGGGCGGCGTTCGGGTCGAGGCCGGAGAGAACCGGGCGGAATTCGCCGTAGCCCCCTAAATGATAAGGTTTCTTCTCTATTTCCGAGAGTTCAAACTTGTACTCCTCGCCGGGGGCTAAGGAGTACAAGTAAAAGAGCAGCAATAGGGTGGATAAAAAAAGCTTCTTCATTTTCGCAAAGAATCGATATTCGGCATAAAAGTCAGGGTAAATACTTCATCCTTGAAATCCCTCTTCTGGATCTTGGCGAAGATCATGATCGATTTATAACCCTTGTACAAGGGGCTGTCGGTCTCGATGTACGACGGCCTGACAATCCCGCCCCCAAAGTCTTTCACCTGCTTATAATACAGGGTCTTGATGAGCATATCGGCTTCGGTCCGGCATTCGATTTTGGTGGGCAGCTTTTTATCTTTATCCGCCCAGAGCTTCAATTGGTCATAGGCCACCGTCTTGGTTTTGGCTTTGAGATGAAGCAAATATTCACTGCCGGTCTCATCCACCTTCACCACGTCGTACTCCGCCGCATAATCCAGTTGCAGGATGTCGGAGTTATTGAAAACTCCCCCGATGACCGATTGCAGGCTGGTGATCCGGATGGGCTTGCCTACGTTGGGAATGTAAAGCCACATGTTCTCTCCCAGCCTTAAAGTACTCCTCCCCCTCTCGCTGGCCGGCTCTAAGAAGAGGGCCGCCACTTTATCCAATCCTTTCTTGACCGAATAAAGGACGAATTCTTTCTTCCGCCCATCCGGCTCGACGTTGATGAGTTTCCGGTATAACTCGTATGACTCGGGGTTGAGGTTCCGGTCAATCTGTTTTAAAAGTTGCGTGCCGTCAAGGGCATAGGCCGGTACGGCAAAGACCAATGTAATAATCAAAATAAATATTCTTAGCATGGTTTTTTTCCTCTCTCGAAGCTTTAACCTTTCAATTTTTGAATTATTTAAGCATCCCCCCACCCTCACCTTCCCCCTCGAGGGGGGAGGGTTGGGAGGGGGTGATTTTTTTTAGATGCGGCTCTGCCGCCCTGCATATTCTGGACCCTTACTTTTTTGCTTCCAAGACCTTCTTCAAGGCCTCTTCAGCGCTCCCTTTGAATTCGAGATACCGCATTCCCTTGCCTTTCATGGCGTCGATCATGTTTTTCCCGAATTCCCCGGCCACGACCATCCTTGCTCCCTTTTGAGCCAGGAACGGAACGACCGAAGTCCCGGCGCCCCCCTTGGCTGCCTTGTAAGGGTTCTCTACCGCTTCCAGGAATTTTCCCGTCTCATCGAAGATCAGGAAGTAGGGACTGCGGGCAGCCACCCCGCTCACCTTCGCTGCGGCTGTTTTTTCCTCTGCAGCCACGGCAATTTTTCCTTTCTCCGCGGCATAAACAAGGCTCGTTATGAGGATAAACGCAGTTAGAATGGATAATCCTATCTTTTTCATTTTGCATCTCCCTTATATTTTATATTTTATTTATTTTATTTTTTCCCTTTCTCCTATAACCTTTGACCTTTCACCCTCTTCTATACATGTCTCAGCGCCTTGATGGGCTCCATGCGCGAGGCCTTCAAGGCTGGCTGGAGGCTGGCGACCACGGAGACGAAGATCACGATGACCGAGACAACCAGCATATTCATGGGATCAATGGTGGGGGACAGGACCAGCCCCTTTTGCCTTCCGAAATCGAAAGTCACCCATCCCGAAACGTTAAGGATGAAGATAATGGCCAGCCCGAGGATGTTTCCGATCACCACCCCGATGACTCCGAGGCACAATCCTTCCATGACGAACATGGACAGAATCTTCCCCGGAAGGGTGCCGATGGCGGCGATCGTCCCGATCTCCCGGATCCGTTCATACACGGCCATGATCATCACGTTCATGATGCTGATCAGGACCACGGCGATGAGCATGAGCTGGATAAAGATGGTCATCATGTCAATCATCCGGGCGATATTGTAAAAGGGAGACAATTGCTGCCAGGAGTGGACTTCAAAGATTGGTTTCCCTTCTTTGTTCACCTCCCCCGAGAGCAGGCCGTCGAGCTTCCGGGTGATGGCATCCACTTTGCCGAAATCCTTGAGCCGGATCGCCACTTCGCTGATCTCCATCTCCCCCATGCGCAGCACTTCCATGGCGTCTTCGATATGGACGTAGCCATCCCTTCCTCCGGGGCCGGTGGCGCTTTCCAGGATTCCGGCAACCTTGAACTGCTTGCCGTTGACCGAACCATCCTGGTTCGTGGCCACAACCACAATCATATCTCCTTTTTTCACCTTCATTCCTCGGGCAAGGAGTTCGGGAATAAAAATTTCCCCCTTATCAAACGACTTGAAATCATTCATGATCCTTGAAGTCAACAGAGGAATGGTTTTGAATTCTTTCTCCGGGTAGATCCCGTTTAACCGGATACTGGAGGTCTCCACAAAATTGCTGAACATCCCCCCGAATTTGATCCGCGGTGAATAAGCCTCAACTTCGGGCTGCTGATTCAGGATGCCCTCTAACTTCTTAAACGCCTGGAGTTTCAGATTCATGGTGAGCGGAAGGGTTTCGATGGAAGCCAAGAAACCTTTGCGATGAACCTGCAAGTGGCCAATCATGGAATCGGTGATCTGGCTGATCATCATGTTCTTGAAGGAGCCGGAAATGGAAATATATCCCAGGACGAAGATCACGCCGATGGCGATCAGGGATACGGTCAATAGTGTTCTTCTTTTATACCGGAAGAGATTCCGGACGGCGATCTTAAAAAGGTTACCCATTCTGCTTTCCCCCTTTCACCTGCTTGTCCACCAGTTCCCCATCGGCCAGGGAATAGATGATCTCCGCCTCCCCCACGATCTTCTGGTCATGGGTGGAAAAAATGAAGGTCGACTTCAGCTCATCCCGCATTTTTTTCATCAAGTTGATGATGGTATAGGCGGTCTTCGAGTCCAGGTTGGCCGTCGGCTCGTCGGCCAAAACCAGCTTGGGGTCGGAGACCAGCGCCCGGGCCACGGCCACCCTCTGTTTTTGCCCCCCGGAGATCTGGTCGGGGTATTTGTCCTTCTGGTCGGCCATGCCCACGGCCTCAAGAACGGCCATCACCCGTTTTCTCCTTTCTCCGGCAGCGGTATTTTTGACGATGATGAGGGGATATTCGATGTTCTCAAAAACCGTCAGGACCGGTATCAGGTTGAAGTCCTGGAAGATGAACCCCAGGTTATCCCCTCGGAACTGGGCGCTCTGGTGCCGGTCGAGCTTCAGGATATCCGTTCCCACGACGGTTAAATTCCCCTGCGTGGGTTTGTCAAGACACCCGATCAAATTCAAGAGGGTCGTTTTCCCGCTTCCCGAGGGGCCGACAAAGGAAACGAAGGAGGCCGGCTCGATCTCAAAGCTTACATCTCTCAAGGCCCGCACCAAGACCTCCCCGGTCTGATAATCTTTACTCACCTTGGTTGCGACTACCTGGTAGTCCTTGCTGATATTTTCCGCTACGATCAAACTCATAAGATCTCCTTTTTAAATAAATCAATCTTGATGGTCTCGTAAAAAGTCAGCATAAATATGGTTTTGTAAAAAGCTCCAGATGCAAGGCGCGCAAAACCTGAGGAGTGAAGCCTACTTACAGGTACGCTGCAACGACGAAGGTGAAGCGCAACGCCGTAGATGGACTTTTTACGAAACCATCAATTTTTACTACCGTCTCCTCTTAATGCTCCCCTTCTTTTATCATGAATTGATTCTCTTTTATTTTCAATATTTTTTCCCCCGACCTCTCATTTGGCTTGGCCCCCAGCCCATTCCGGAGCCATAATTGAACCCCAGATTGCAGCCCGGGGGAAGGCGGGACAATTGGTCAGGGGTAAATAGCGCCCGGGCTTTCAAATGGTATTGAATCGATATTTCATCTATTTTTTTCTGAATATTTGAAAACTGGCTTTGTTTTTCGAGAATCATCCTCCGATCTGGTTTGGGACTGTCCATCAAAGAACGCATTTCATAATGTAAGTACATATAATGGTTGCGCAAATAAGAAAATTCCTTATAAAAAGATCGGTGCAAATCTTCCAGTTCCTTCAATTGTTGTGACGTTGCCTCCAGGTAAGGCTTTGTCCAGCAAGGGGAATCAGAGACCGGGAAAATCCGCCTTCCATAAGTTTCGCCCCGTTGAGCAAATCCCGGAGAAGCAGAGAACCATATTTTGAGACTCCCGGCCTTACGCCGGAAAAAATGAAGAACCCATTTAAATCCTGCAAAAATATTCAACAAGGACTGCGATACCCTGAGGCACACACCCCTTAAGCGAGGAAATGAAATCAGCAGCGAAGGGGTGGAGAATTGAGGAAGATTACGGATGGGGAAAAGAGGGGAAAATGATTATTCTGGAAGGCAACGGGAGCCTCAATACTTATAGAGTCTCCGCCATTCGAAAAGGATATTTCACCGCAATGAAATTTATCTTTGGAGAACGTAACCTGATGTCCACAGGGCCCGCATTTAGCCGCTTTTTTCTCCTTAAAGACATTGCA
Organism: Deltaproteobacteria bacterium; assembly: GCA_016875165.1. Classification (GTDB taxonomy): domain Bacteria; phylum Desulfobacterota; class SM23-61; order SM23-61; family SM23-61; genus JAHJQK01. The sequence continues at coordinate 1,841 of VGSF01000101.1, read as the reverse complement.
GGCCGTGGGCAACTTGGTGGCAAAGGCCAAAGGCGGGCCCAGCAAGAGAGCGATAACAAGCGCGGTTAGGAAGATAAGCACGTATGTTTTATCGCGGGCATTCATTTTATCTAAACTCCTCTTTCCAGCTTAATTGTGAGCAACATTGATGCCAAGGAGTTTTAAATTTTAAAATTGCCTTGAATTTTAATGGGTTGTATTATATTTCGGAAAAAATTGTGGGGAAGAGGAAAGAATTGCTTCGACAATTCTGTCGATATCCTTGAAGAAGATTTAAATAATTCCCATCAGTTAAAAAAGGAACCATTTCGACGAGCTTGCCGAGGAAAGGCAATTTTGTCGAAGGTCTCATATTTCAATTTTCTTAAAGGCTTCTCCGTAAAGATATCCTTTGGCTTCACCGACTTCTGAAGCACGGTTCCTGATTCGCTCCTGGACTCCCGGAGCAGTAAGGCCCTGGCTTTCATGACAGCGGACAGCCTGGAGTTTGAGCTCAAGGAATTCACTAATATCCACCAAGAAATCGGGATTGTCAGTCCCGAACAGATAAACCTCTTTCACCCGAAAGGGCTTCAGCCCCTGGACCAGCTGATCGGGGTAAAATAGATGATCCCGGGCGGCGATGACCGCATCCAATGCAAGGAATCCAGCAGCTCGATGATCGGGGTGGAGCTGATAAAGCTTCCATGGGTCATGCGTAAAAACTACGGCTGGCTGATGCAACCGAATTATGCGGGTAATCTCTTTCCGAAGATGCGGGGATTCCTCTAATTCTCCATCAGGGACCCCCAAAAAGGTGACCCCGGAAACCCTCAGGATTTTTGCCGCGGCCTCTTGTTCCTTTTCCCGGATCTCCGCCAGTTTTCCAGAGGTCATGGAAAGGTCTTCGCTCCCCTTATCTCCATTGGTTAGCACGAGGTAATGAATAACTTGCCCCTCTTTGGCCCATTTGGCTGTGGTGCCGCCACAATTCCCCTCCGCATCGTCCGGATGGGCAAATATAATCATGACTTTCCCTGGCGAGGGGGCTTGCTGTGAATTATGCATTTCGGCTTTTTCTTCTTTTTAAACCTCCTGACTTCTCCTGCGGAAAATGGCCACCGAGATTTCAAAGAGAAAGAAACAGAATCCCAGCAAGATCAAAATGTCTATCCATCGATGCAGCAATCCCCCGCCTGTTAGTAAAGACTGCCTTAATGCGTCCACGGAATAGGTCAGGGGCAGGCCATAGCCGATGATCTGAAGGATCAGAGGCATGGAGGTGAGGGGGAAAAAAACACCGCACAGGAAGATCATGGGGAAGCGGAAGAAATTGGAGAGGGTCATGGCTTCGAAGACCTCCCGCACTCCCACCGAAATCAGAATCCCCAGAAAAGCAAAGGCCAAGCAGGAAAGTACGGAGGAAACAATCAGGGAAAAAGGGTGGAAAGCCTTCAGCCCGAAAACAAAAATAACCATCATGAGCGAGATCAGCCCCATGCCCCAACCGAATGCCGCCGCCCCCAAACCCTTTCCCAGAACGATAACTGTTCGGGGTCGGGCCACGGTAAGTTCCTGATTATTCAATATAAACGCCCCAGGAATACGTGTTTTTAGGTCCTATATCGCTATTTTCGGCCCCTGAATGAGCATGATAGAGAGCAGACCGCTCCAGGAAATGACACTCTTCGTTCCCCTCTCTGGCCTCCCTCCCTACAGCCTGATAGCCCAACAGTGATCAGCGACAATTAGAATTCCCGTCTGACGACAATTAAAATTCCCGGTTCGCATAGGCTAAATGTTAGGCTATCCAAGCTCTTGGACAAGGAGGTTTGGATGGTCACTGACAGAGGAGTGAGGAG
>VGSF01000100.1 GCA_016875165.1 Deltaproteobacteria bacterium | reverse complement strand
CTCACATACCGGAGGTCGATGGTTCAAATCCATTACCGCCTACCAAAATTAAAAAGGGGTTATGGGATAAACATCCATAACCCCTTTTTCTTTTCATCCATGCAGCCCCACAATAGCTCCACACTTTGTGGTAATTCAGAGTAAATGGGGGTAATCGAGGGCTCCATCCACAGCAAATTCTTAACCCCCGATTCATAGGCCAGAAGGCTGATAAAAAACAACCGCCCTGCTCCACTTCCTTCCCACCTTTCCCCTCTTCTCCAGCCGCTTTCACTCCCACATCTCGCCCATCCTCTTAGCCGGTGTCTTGATCATCGCCCCGGGCGCCGGAATTGCATTCGAGATGCAATTGGGTTTGGATGGGATGAGTTTTCGGGTAAAAGCAATAAAAAGGGGGGGATTCTTGTTTTTGGGGGTGGGCAGTAGCTTCGGTGTAGCAAGAACCTTTGATGCCGTCTTGTGGGGAAACTCGGATTCCTTTCAGGAGCCCAAGGAGCTTTAGGAAGAGTTTCAGGACCAGGGTGGTTCGGAGCTTCCCTTTATAGTGATTTCGGAGATCAATAGCTGGCGTTTTCTTGTCATGCCCCGGATGGTTTCATTTTTGGCTTTTGCTTGCCTATCCAGCTCATCGAATCTTGCGTCTTTTCCCCTAATTTCTGAATCTCCCCGGCAGAGATCAAAATTCTCTTGCCCCCAACTCCCCTTAGGCTCGGTTGTTCGTGCTTCGACCTCATTTAAAAGCCAAATTCACTTCTTACGATAAACGTTCAACCCGACCTTAGCCTCCTCATGCCCCGGAATGGTCACATTACCCTCAGTTGAGGCAATAATGATTGTCTTACCAGAAGCAGATGGACCAAATTCCTTGGATAGATCGATCTTAATTGTAAGGATGTTCCCTTCAAGAGACATTTCTACGTTTTTCAAAATTTAATAGGATGCAGATTTACGCAGATAACCGCAGATAATTATTTTCTTTTTAGTTTATTCTGATAATCTGTGTACATCCGTGCCCAAAAAGGAAATTCCTATGCAATCAAGTTAGGAGGGGATATCCTCCTTATCCTCATTCGACTAAGACTCTCCTTCAGTAATTAATGCCGTCAGTTCCAAACTTTTTATCTGCGGTAAGGAAGCCCCGATGATCCCCTGCATATCCCCGTACATTCCCGAAATATTATTGATTACCCGCTCAATTTGTTTCTCTCTCTTGGCCCATATTTTAGTCATGGCCCTTTTCTCCTGGTCTAAATCATTCTTCATGGAGCCGAAGGCGCTCGCAATGGCCTCGACTCTTTGACCAAATTCAGGACCGGATAAATAGCCATATAAAACTTCCATCTTTTCATATTTTCCTACTCCTACCGCAGACATTTTCGCACTGGCAATTTGTATCAGGTTCATCCTTAAGGAGACAGCAAGACAAATGGCTAAAGTATAGCTGGTAACCCAGACTCCGTTAATATATGCAAAATTATTTACCTCTTTTGGGAGTGCGGTTGTCACCAGTACGGCAATTTCTGCTTTTGCTTCCCTCTGGTCATCCTTCAATTTTTCAATCCAAATATCATTCCATAACTTAGTGCGTTTTGACTCCCAGATAATGGTTCCGCAACACTGGCCGTATTGATTATAAACCCTTTGTAAGATATCGGCGCCTCTTTTCCCTTTGGCAACCGGTTCAATTTGATCGAAAGGAAAATTGTTTGTCAGGATTTCTTCTATCTCCAGTTCCAAAACTTCCCCTTGCGTTTGCTGCGAACCTTGTTCCGCTTTTCTTTTCAAATCCTCAATCTGCCTTAGCATATCGCTAATCTTTTTGTCCTTTTCCAAATCTTTAAGCCGCTGTTGCTCCGAAACGCTTTTCACGGCTTCTTCCCTGATCTTCTCCCTTTCCTCGTCGAGCTTTCGAGCCATTTCCAATTCGATGGATTTTTGCTTTTCCTCAAGCTCACGCCTTTGTTTCCTAAACTCGAGCTCCGCCTTTTGTGATTCCTGCAGTTTTTGTTCTTTTTCTTTTAACTGCTCATGCAAATCCTCCAATTCAATGGCAACAGACTCTTTGGCTTTTTGCTTTGATTCTTCTTCTAATCTGGCTTTTTCAAGTTTCAGTTTCCGGGCATATTCTTCTTCAAGCGACCTTTCCTTCTTGATTAGGCCCTGCTCTTTTTGGGCTAGATCCTGCTCCTTCTTCTTAACCTCAGTGTCAAATTCCTTCCGCAATTCCTCTTTAATTTGGTGAGAAAGCGCTTCGCTTAATGGAATCTCTTTATGGCAATACGGACAGATTATTACTTGATTTGTCATGGGATTCTCCGCTCTAAATTCTGCACACTTTCCTAAAATTACATCTGAGACTTACCTGCTCGTTCTCCACTTTGCTGAATTCGTCCTCGGGCAACGGAATATTGTTCTCGGGGTCTTTTAAAAGGGACTGCATATCCTTAACGCTTCCCTTAATGTATCCCTTTATTCCTTCAACTTCCCCACTGGTCACCGAAAACGAGTTGGCTGTATTGGAAAAGAGGTTAAACTCAACGACCTTTAGAGAATCTGGAGGGAGATTCCATTTTTCCAACGCATAGAAGGCGTAACCAGCAAGCTGGATGGATAGATCTTCTGAGAGGCTTTTCCCTGTTTTCCAGTCGTAGATGATAGTGGAATTTCCTTCCTTTATAGCGCAGTCAATTACTAAATTGATCTTAATTTTATCCAGGTGAAAAGAAGAGAATTCTTCCACTTCGAGCCATCCTTCTTTGCCGTGGGATTTCAAGCTGCCATAAATGTCTGAAGCATAGAAGTTTTTAAGACAGGTTTCGACATTCTGGGCCATTTCTTTCCATTGCTGACCGGTAACTTCTACTCCATATTCATGCTCAAAGAGGGCGCAGGTCTTTGGTTTTTTCCAATAATTTTTCGATCTTGAAGACCGAAACTCACTCCTCATCTGGTTGAGGGTGATTGAGATTATCTCTTCCACAGGAAGGACTTTGATCCCCCTTCGAATATTGCTGATGCTTCTATGAATGCAATTATGGATCTTTTCTCCAGCCCAGGTTTGACGATTCCTAAGGTTCTTCAGGACATAAATCTGCCGAGATCTTTCAGAGGCATCCTTGAGCCAGCCATTCCAGAAACCATAATAGGCAAACCAGTATTGTCTGGGGCAGGTTTTGAAAATTTCATCCCTGCTTTTGGACCAGGAGAATTCGTTCTTGAGACTGTTCATCGGAGTTTCATCCTGTTTACTGAGGCTGCAATCAAGCCAATTCTGTTGATCATTCTACACCGCCGGGAAAAAATATCAAGCTCAGTGCCTTCTCTCCCTTTTTATTTTTATATGCTTTGGAATTTCTTATAAAAAGAATAACTTGGCTTCCCTTCCTCAATTTTATAGCGTTCATGGGGACGTTGGTTACTATCTTAATTAAGCTTCTGATCTTCTGAGCAAGATTTGGGAGATGGCAGAGGTTGAAACGCCCAGTTGGCGCGCAATTTCCGCCAGGGGAATCCCCCAATCCCGGGCCAGTTTCCAGGCTAAATCCGATCGAATCCCCGGAATCACCCCACGACGACTCCCCCTCTGCAATTCCCGCATGGAAATTGCTTCTTTCCTACATTTTTCCTCTACATAATGGAGCAGAAATTGATCTATTCTTCTTGCATCGAGGGCGTCGTTATGGGTTGGAATTTATATTTAATGAAGCGCCGCAGGTTACCCGCTCAATGTGGATTGCTTTGGAAGATCTAACCCTGGATCATCTCTGGGTCGTTTACCCTGGGAAGGACAGGTATCCCGCAGATAAAAAAATAACCGTGTGGCCGTTACGAGAGGTCATGAGTTTATCAAAGCAGCTCAGTTTATATCCTGAACGATCTCTGTAGAGGTTTTAAAGAGGCAGCGTGGATGGCTTCCTCTTAGGGCCTTCCCCTCCTGGGTTATTTTTCCGTTTCCCCTCTTAGCCGGCAATCCACTCGAAAATAGTGGCTTCGCCTTGCCCTACGCCCACGCAAAGCGTTGCCAGTCCGTAGTAAGGCTTTTTCTCCTTGGGGGCGCGGCGGCGCATCTCGTGAATTAGGGTGGTTACCAGGCGCGCTCCGCTGCATCCCAGCGGATGTCCCAGGGCAACGGCTCCACCGTTGACGTTGGTGATCTCATGGCGCAGGCCCAGCTCCTTCATCACGGCGAGCGCCTGGACGGCGAAGGCCTCATTTAGCTCGATGAGGCCGATCTGTTCGAGGGTCAACCCGGCCCGGGCGAGCGCCTTGCGCACGGCGAAGATTGGCCCTAAGCCCATGATCCGCGGCTCCACTCCGGCGGCGGCAGAGCAGACCACCCGGGCCAGCGGATTTAGGCCCAATTCGCGGGCTTTCTTGTCGCTCATCAGGAGAACCGCCGCCGCCCCATCGTTGATGCCCGAAGAGTTTCCGGCAGTGACCGTTCCTCCTGCGCGGAAGGCCGGGCGGAGTTTGGCGAGGGCTTCCATCGATGTGTCCCCCCGCGGGTGTTCGTCCCGGCTGACCAAGATCGAATCTTTCCCCCGCTGAGGGACAGGCACGGGAACGATCTCCCCGGCGAATTTTCCGGAGTCGATGGCTGCTACCGCCCGCTGGTGGCTCTCCAGCGAGAAACGGTCCTGCTCTTCCCGCGAGATGGCGCGGGTGAGTTCATAGACGTTCTCCGCCGTTTCTCCCATGGAATCGACGCCGTACTTCTCTTTCATCCTGGGGTTGGGAAATCGCCAGCCGATGGTGGTGTCATACATGGTCACGTTGCCGAAAGCCCATTCCGGGTAAGTTTTGGCCATGACGTAGGGGGCGCGGGTCATGCATTCGACGCCTCCAGCGACGTACACCTCCCCCTCTCCGACCTTAATGGCCCGGGCGGCGGCATTAAGGGCGGTAAGCCCGGAGGCGCACAAGCGGTTGAAGGTTACTCCTCCGACCGCAATGGGGTAGCCCGCGAGCAGCAGGGCCATGCGGGCGACGTCCCGGTTGTCTTCCCCGGCCTGGTTGGCGCAGCCTAAGTAGACTTCCTCGACCAGCGCCGGATCCACTTTCGCGCGCTTGACAACTTCAGAAAGCACCAGAGCGGCCAGGTCGTCAGGTCGAACCAATTTCAAAACCCCTCCGTGGCGTCCAATGGGGGTGCGCACCGCTTCCACAATGACAGCTTCCGGCATGAATTCCATCCTCCTTGTTTCCTGAAATTCTTCTTCTGAAATCCCTTTGAGATACGAATTACAAAAGAAGGCCCATTAAATTCGTCTCTGGTGAAAGGCATTATATGGAAAACGCTCTATCCAGTCAAGTCTGGTGGTTGCCTTGCCCACCTTCACTTTTACAGAATCCCTATTCGTGGCGCGGGGTTCGGGGCGATGAGCGCGGGCAGCATCGGCCGGGAAAAACCCTTCTAAAAGTTTAAAGCCGCTTCTCCGCAAAATGAGGCGGGGCGCCTTTTCCCGCCCCGTCAATGAAACAACCAGCGCCTCATGCTGCCAAGCGAAGCGCCCCGAACCCCGCGCCAGGGAAGGATCATCTAATAACAAATCATTCTTGACCACAAAAAGTGAAGGTGGGCAAGTGGTGGTTGCGGATCAAATCAGACATAACAGGGGGGCAGACCCCATGCCTACCTGGAAACAAGATTTCGCCCTGAGAGCCCCTATCGTACTAATTTTTTACCATTTTGTCTATTCCCACTCCTCGTTTACCCCTTCCTTTCTGCCTTTCCTGAGGTTCATTCCTTATGTCTGAATTGAAGATTACTTGCTCCCCCAGTTTTTATTTAGGTCCCAGGCTCTGGCCCGGGGGCGCTTCGCTCGGAATAATAGGCGGTAGTCCTTCCATAGGAGGGGCGGCCGGGTGTGATTTAAGTGGCTTTTTAGATAGGCTTATCAATCAACTCACCTTGCCGATCTCCTGGCCGCCTTCTTTTGCGGATGGCCAGAAGGGAATCTTGAGAAAGACTAATCCCGGCCGATTCTTCCTTCTCTCAGCGCCCCCGGGCCAGAGCCACGGTAAAATAGGGGCGAATAAACTGGGGGGTGGCAAGGGTTCATTAAAGGGTGTAGTCATTAAGCAGGAGAGATTTTCCTCTGTGGTATATGGGGGCACATCTTCATTTGTCAATGAATGTGGGAATATGCGGGGTGTGTTCTTCATTCCATAAAGGTTAAAAGACCTACTTATTTTATACTATACCTACACCCTGTCTTTAAAAAAGGGTAGCCTGGTCGATCATCTCCACCAGGTGGCGAACTTCTTTCTTCAAGCCTTGTTGGTGCAGACCATCCATGAGCTGGAGCAGACATCCGCTGCAGGCCGTGGTAACGATATCCGCTCCGCTTTCATCAATGGCTTGAGCTTTCTTCCCCAGGATTTTAAGGGAAAGGTCATAGTTGGCCAGGTTAAAGCTGCCCCCTTGTCCGCAGCAGCGGTTGGCCTCGGCCATCTCAACGTATTCCAGGCCGGGTAAGGCTCTCAAAAGATTGCGGGGTTCTTTAAAAATCCCCAGTTTGCGGCGAAGATGGCAGGGATCATGGTAAGTAACCCGCAAAGATTTTCCAGTAAATTCATTCCCCCCTGTTTTTTGGGGTAACAACTCTCCTAAAAATTGGGAAGCATCTTTGACCTTTGAGGAGAAAGATAAAGTTTGCGCCCGGAAAGGGTCGGATTCGTCGAAAAGCAAAGGATAATCCAGCTTGAGCATGGATGCGCAGGAGGCGCAGGGGGCGACGATCTCCTTAAGGCCTTCTTCCTCAAATGCTTCGATATTCTTCCTGGCCAGAGAGCGGGGAGTTTCTTCATCCCCGGATCCGAATGCCGGAAGGCCGCAGCAGCGCTGGCTTTTGGGAATAAAGACCGATACTCCATTACGGAGGAAAAGGTCTAAGGCCGACCGGCCGATGCGGGGGAAAAGATAATTGCTTACACAACCGACAAAAAGGCCTACACGCCTTGTTTCTTTTTCCGCGCGCACCCAGCCGGCGTGTATATCCAGGAAAGAATCAGGAGCCAGCGGGGGTATGAGCCGGCGCTGATCCAGCACAGGCATGGGAAAACGCAGACGCAGGCCGCTTTCTTCCGGTGTCTTTTTCAGGAAAAGGTTCTGAAGGGATGCCCCTCCTTTAAGGAGCAGGGGCATGAGATAGTTGCTGTCCAATAGGTATTTAAAGATGGCCTTTTTGGGGAGGGAGAGACCCTTCTCCTTCACAAGGAGGAAGCGGGCCTCGCGGATGATATCATCGGCGGGTATGCTGTTCGGGCAATTTTCAGCGCAGGTTCCGCAGAGTAAGCACTGCGAAAGGATTTTGCCCAAACGCTTGTTAAACTCGCTCTCTCCTTCTCCTACGGCCTCAATCAAACCCAACTTCCCCCGGGCCACGAGTGGTTCTTCCAGGGTTTCAACGTAGACCGGGCACTGGGCCATGCAGTTGCCGCACTTCACACATTTCCTGGCTTCATCCAATACTTCAGGTAAAGATTTCATGAGATTATTCCAAAATGACCAAAACGTGATAAGGGAAAAATAAAAAGTAAAATGTATTGCGTAACACTTTAACTCTTTGAAAAAAAGAGTGTCATCAGGGCCAAGGGATTCCAGGGCCCGGAGGCCTGGGCGGCCCGCTTGGAATCATAAGGCGCTGATTTCTCCGTGGATGGGGCGGGAAAAGCGCCCCCCGCCTCCTTCGGCGGAAACACGCTGTGATTCTCATGGCCAAGCGTTAGCCCAACCGATGCTTCCGGCGCGTTCCGCCCAGGCCCCCGGGCCTCAACCAAGGCGGTCACCCGTTTTTTCAAACCGCTAAACTGATACATTGCTTGTTGTTTTTTACCCCTAACCCCTAACATAGAGCCTATCGCCCATTACCTATTTGGGAAAGATCTTCCCGGGGTTTAAAATATTGTTCGGATCGAAAGCTTTCTTAATGCGCTTCATCACTTGCACACCCAAGTCCCCTAACTCCATGGAAAGATAGGGCGCTTTGGTGATGCCGATGCCGTGTTCACCGGAAAGGGTTCCGCCCAATTCCAGGGCGGCTGCAAAGATCTCGCGGACGGCGGAGTGAGCCCGTTCCACTTCCTCCGGCCGGCGTTTATCGATCATCACATTCACGTGAATATTTCCATCGCCGGCATGGCCAAAATTTACGATGATCAGATTATATTTCTTGGAAATGGCTTCCATTCGCCTAAGGATCTCGGCCACTTTCGAACGGGGAACGGTGATGTCTTCGTTGATTTTTGTGGGGTTGAGTTTTACCACCGCCGGGGAAACCGACCGCCTTGCTTTCCAGATCTCCTCTGCTTCTTTATCATCTTTGGCTACCTTGGCCTCGATGGCCTGGTTAGCCGAACAGATATTCTGGATTTCCTGAATATCCTGGGCAACGGCTTCCGGATGGCCATCCACTTCGATGATCAGGAGAGCCCCGGCATTAACGGGCAGGCCGATATGTAAATAATCCTCCACGCAGCGAATGGTGGCGTTGTCCATAAATTCTAAAGTAGTGGGGATAATGCGGGAGCTGATAATCTTAGAGACGGTAGTGGCTGCCGCTTCGATAGTCGGGAAAATGGCCAGCATGGTGCGTTTGGCTTTGGGCAAAGGAAGCAGGCGGAGGATGATCTTGGTAATGATCCCGAGGGTTCCCTCTGAGCCAACTAATAATTTGGTCAAGTCATAACCGACAACGCTTTTGACCGTCCGGACACCCGTGGAGATGATTTCGCCCGTGGGCAAGACTACTTCCAGCCCGGTAACGTAATCTTTGGTGACTCCATATTTCACGGCCCGGGGGCCTCCAGCGCATTCCGCCACGTTTCCGCCGAGGGTGGAGGTTTTCAGGCTGGCCGGGTCCGGCGGATAAAAAAGACCGACCTTTTCCACTTCCCTCTGCAGGTCAACAGTAATAACCCCTGGCTCAACTACGGCCAAAAGGTTATCGGCATCAATTTCCAGGATGCGATTCATCTTGGTCAGAACCAGGACGACCCCGCCTTCCACCGGCAAAGTCCCCCCGGTAAATCCCGTGCCTGCGCCGCGGGGGATGACCGGAAATCCGGCTTCGTTAGCCAGCTTAAGAATTGCAGAGATTTGTTCAGGAGTGCGGGGATAGGCGATCAGGTCGGGAAGGTATTTTATATTCGTGGCGTCGTAGGAATAGCAGATCCTGGTTTCCTTGTCCTCTGCGACGTTTTCCTCTCCCACGATCTTCTGGATGTTCTTGATGGCGGCTTTATCGAGCATATATTTTTTTACCTCAGATTTTCTTCAGGCGAAATGATAAAAATCATTTTAGGGCCAGCCCAGGAAATGAACTGACCCTCAGTGATTTTCTCGGGAGTATATCTGCCGGCTAAAAAAGCGGGGCTTTCCTGAAGGAGAAAGGGGCCGGTTACGGTCAAATGCATCCTTTATCCGCGCTGCTCACCTGTTCGGCGTAGGTTTTCAGGTATCCCCGGCTTACTTTCAGGGGTGGAGGAGACCAGGTTTTTCTCCGTCTTTCCAGCTCTTCTAAGGCAACTAACAAATCCAGGCGGCGCTGGGGGATGTAGATTTGAATCAAGTCCCCATTTTTAACCAGAGCAATCGGTCCCCCATCCTGGGCTTCCGGGACGATATGGCCGATGCAGGGGCCCCGGGTGGAGCCGGAGAAGCGCCCATCGGTCACCAAAGAGACCGACTCCGCCAATCCCATGCCCACCAGGGCGGCAGTCACGCTGAGCATCTCCGGCATGCCCGGTCCGCCTTTGGGACCTTCGTAGCGGATGACGATAATCTCTCCAGGTTTGATTTCATTGGCGAAAACTGCTTCCCGCGCTGAATCCTCAGTATCAAAAACCCGGGCCGGGCCGGTATGAACCATGATCTTTTCCGAGACTGCGGATTGTTTCACCACAGCCCCGCCAGGAGCGAGGGAGCCGCGCAAAATAGCGATCCCTCCTTCAGGGCGAAGGGGTTTTTGCCTGGAAAGGATCACCTGCGGATTTTGGTTTTTTACCCCGGCAAGATTTTCCCGCAAGGTATTGCCGGTGACGGTGAGAACGTCCAGGTCCAGAAGGGGAAGGAGTTCGTTCAGCACGGCAGGCACTCCTCCGGCATCTTCCAGGCCCAGCAGGGGGAATTTGCCGCTCGGCTTAACATTGCAAATAAAAGGGGTGCGCCGGCTGATTTCGTCAAAAGTTTCCAATGAAAGGGGGATATCCAATTCATTAGCCAGAGCCAGGAGATGGAGGACGGTGTTGGTGGACCCGCCAAAGGCCATGCTGGCAGTGATGGCATTCTTCAAAGCCGATATCCCGAGTATCCTGGAAGGCTTCAGATCCTTTTCCCAGAGGCGGATGATTTGTTCCCCGCTTTCCCGGGCAATCCGCAGCTTTTTGGCTTCTATGGCGTGAGCCGTTCCGCATCCGGGGAGGGAAAGGCCCATGACCTCGGTCAGGCAGCTTGTGGAGTTTGCCGTTCCCATCATGGAACAAGACCCTGGTCCCGGACAGAGGTTAAGCTCAATTTCCTGGAAATCTTCCCTGGTGATCTCTCCCCGGAGCATTCTTCCGTGCGCCTCCCGGGCAGCGGGTAGGACAAGTTGCTCTCCCCGGAAACGGCCGGGCATCATGGGCCCGCCGGTAATCATGATGGCCGGAATGTCCAGGCGAGCGATGGCCAGCCAGCTTGCCGGGACAATTTTATCGCAGGAAGCCAGCACCACAATGGCATCGAAGCGGTTGGCATCCACGGCCAGCTCAATGGAGTCGGCGATGAGGTTGCGGCTGGGGAGGATGCGCCTCATTCCCAGATGACCCTGGGCGATGCCGTCGCATAGGGCGATGGTATTCACCTCAAAAGGAACTCCCCCTCCCGTCCGAATGCCTACTTTGGCTGCTTCGGCCAGTCCTCTAAGATGGACATGGCCGGGGTTGATCTCGCTCCAGGTGTTGATGACCCCGATGAAAGGTTTCTCGAAATCCTGGTCGGTGAGGCCGAGGGAACGAAGCAGGGCGCGGTTGGCTGCCCGGGCGTCTCCCTGAATGACCAGATTACTTCTCTTTTCCATTGCCAAATCCTTTCCTCTAAGAACTTATAAAGCGCTTACTGCGCAACTAATACCGACGCATTCAATAACCTGTCATTGCGAGGAGTGGAACGACGAAGCAATCCCATGAAGAATGAGATTGCCGCGCCCCTTGGGCTCGCAATGACTTGTAAAGATATTTATTACGCTCGTATTAACACCAAGATGTTGGTAAGAAGCAAATTCCTTGGCGCCAGGAAATCCCCCCCCATCCCCCCTTTGCCAAAGGGGGTTTAGGGCGGATTTATGGACTTTTCGCTGCCCGCCTGAGGCGGGCCACTTTTTCCGCGCAAGGTCGCGGAAAAAGCATAGGCGCTTATAAGCTCATTTGGAGCCAGAAACATTTCTTTATTTTTTACGAATTTTCTGGGATACGATGACAGCGGCCAATAACAAAAGGCCGGCCGTATCGGTGTAAAAACCTGGTTTGATAAGAAAAATGGCCGCGGAAAAAAGCATGAGCCGCTCCAGTAAATTTGTTTCGCGCAAGAGCCATCCCATCATAGATGAGGCCAGCAAGACTACTCCTATGCTGGCGGTAATCACTGAATGAAGAATCATCCAGGGAGATCCGATGAAGAGAAGGGAAGGCTCGTAGGCGAACATAAAAGGAATAATGAAACCGGGAGCTCCCAGACGCACTGCCGCCAGACCTGTTTTCCAGATGTCCGAGCCGGCCAGGCCGGCTCCGGCATATACGGCCAGGGCAACAGGCGGAGTGATCGCGGATATGATGGCATAGTAAAAAGCAAACATATGGGCGGCAATAGAGGGAATGCCCAGCTTGACCAAGGCCGGAACGAGCAGGGCAGCCATGACAATGTAAGCGGCGGTTGTCGGAAGCCCCATTCCTAAGATAATGCCTGCGAGCATGGTAAAGATCAGGGCGGGGGCGAGGGAATCGCCGGCCAGAAATAAAACAAAACTGGTGAACTTTAAACCAAGGCCTGTCAAGTTAATCACTCCGATAATCATGCCGGCACAGGCACAGGCTGCGGCCACACTGACGGATCCTTTGGCGCCTTCTTCCAGGGCTTTGATGATTTTGGCAAGGCCCATTCGTGTATCCCGTTTGAAACTGGCTATAAGGATTACCGAGCCGATGGCAAAAAGGCTGGCATACATCGGCGTGTATCCCTTAAACATCATAAAGAGGATGACGGCCACCGGCACAAGGAGATGGCCTTTGCTTAAAAAAACCAAACCCATGCGGGGAACGTCTTCAATCATGCCTTTCAGGTTGGTGCGGATGGCCTCGAAATGAATGGCCATGAAGACGGAAAGGTAATATAGGACGGCAGGTATCAGGGCGTGCTTACAGACCGTAATATAGGGGAGGCCGGTGAATTCGGCCATGACAAAGGCCGCCGCCCCCATCACCGGAGGCATGATCTGCCCACCGGTGGAAGCTGTAGCCTCTACGGCCGCGGCGAAGTGTGGTTGGAAACCTGTCCGCTTCATCATGGGGATAGTAAATTGCCCGGTAACCATTACATTGGCCACGGCGCTTCCGGAGATGGTGCCGAAGAGGCTGCTGGAGACGACGGCAATCTTTCCCGGCCCTCCCTTTGACTTGCCAGTGGTGGCTGCCGCCAGATCCATAAAAAACTGGCCCGTGCCCGATTTTTCCAGGAAGGCCCCAAATATGACGAAGAGAATAACGTATGTGGCGGAGACCCCCAGGGGAATTCCGAAAATTCCTTCAGTGGTCATGTAAAGTTGATCGACAATGGTTTCGGTAGGCACGCCGGCATGGCGCAAAAGACCAGGAAGGTAAGGACCAACATAGGCGTAGATAATAAAGCAGATAGCTGTTATGGGCATGGCCAGGCCGATGGTTCTGCGGGCGGCCTCCAGGAGAATCACAATTAAGGTAATGCCCAGGATTAGATCGGCCATGCTGAGGGGGTGGACATAGGGATAGCGGGTGACAAAGTAATCGTATTTAGCGAATAAATAAATTATGCTGGCCAGGGAGAGCCCGAGCATTATGAAATCAAGCCAGCGACGCGGCCGGGTTTTGGAAAAAGGATAAAGTAAAAAGGCAAGCGTCAGAGTAAATAAAAGATGTATGGATCTATGCAGCAGGGCTTCCGGAGCGCCGAAAATACCGGAATGAACATGATAGAGGGACATGACCACGGCAATGACCGCAGCGGTTCTGGCAATGATTCCAGAAATTTTTTCGGTCATGATGTTGATCCCTTTGAAAGCTTATTACAGATCATTAATTAGTTTTCATCCGGAAACACCATTTTTCTCCTCCCCTTCGATGGGGGAGGATAAAGGTGGGGGTGATTATGACTCGGAATTTCAAGACCTTCTATCTTTACCCCCCCTCACCCCAACCCTCTCCCGTCAAGGGGGTTTCCGCATTAAATAAGATTGCGGGATATTAATAATCAAGGGCAGGATTTAGAAAACCCTGCCCTTGATCAAGGGGAGAATTGAGGGAAGCGCTGTTAAAGCGCCCCGACTTCTTTATAATATTTTAGCGCCCCGGGATGGAAGGGGATGCCGATGTCCATAGCCAGGTCTTTGGCTGTTACGCCCTTCATGTCTTTCACTATATCCCCGAGACGGGGCAGATCTTTTACGATTGTTTTGGTGATTTTGTAAACCAGGTCATCGGGAAGTTTAGCGCTGATGATTAGATGGGTGAAGAATCCGAACCCATGAACATCATAATCCACACCATGGTAAGTTCCTTTGGGAATCAGGCGCCGGATGTATCCAGCATTAAGCTTTTGCATTTCCTTGATCTTATCGTCTGGCAGACTGATCAGGCGAATTTTCCGGGCTGAAGCCAGGTCCATGACCGACGCTCCCGGAATCGTCGTCGTAAATAACCAGCCATCACAATGGCCATCTTTCATCAAAGCGACTGTATCGGTATAGCCTACATGTTGGACTTTGGCCATATCTTTATAGGACAACCCGTAAATTTCCAGAACCTGGCGGGCGGCAAACTCTCCGGTGTGGCCTTTGGGGCCGGGGGAGATCACTTTTCCTTTGAGATCGGCCACGGATTTGATTCCCGATCCTTCCAGAACCACAATCTGGAAATACTGGGGATAAAGGTTGGCCAGTTGCCTCATGTTGGTCATCTTTTCCTTGAAAGGCGGCCGCCCATAAAACCCATCCACGCCCGAACTGGAGTTGGAAAAGCCGATTTCGCATTTTCCAAGTTCTATGGCTTCCACGTTGGCAACGCCTCCGCCGGGAGCAACTGCCAGAGTAACGCCGGGGATATCTCTCTGGACGGAATCAGCAATCGCTCCCCCTAAGGGATACCACGATCCCCCCATGGGCCCGGTCATCATCTTCAAGTCAATCTTCTGGGCAAAAGCTACTGAGCTTAACAGGAGAAAGGTTCCGGCAAGACATAAGTAAATAATTTTAAATCTTTTCATAGTTTGGGTTCCTCCTTTAATGGTGAGAATCGTGGATATTTTTTTAGATAGAAAGGATACCAAAAAAGGAAAATAATGGCAAGGGTTTTTTTGGGGTATTTTTAGGGTTGTAGACGATTAATTAATTCTCATCCGGAAACCTCCTCTCCCCTTGCGGGAGAGGGTTGGGGTGAGGGGTATTAAAATGGAAGTCATAGAAATTTTAACCCCTTATCACCCCCACCCTCCCCTCCCCCGTCGAAGGGGAGGAGAAAAGTTGAGTTTCCGGATGAGAACTAATTATCCTTTCTAAAAGGGCGATTTTTATAGCCCGTTCATTGCTTTCCGGCAACGGGTGAGGATGGATAAAACCTCAAACGGTTCTTCGATTAAAGGAAAGGTAGGCACCCCTTTAGGCTCGAGAAAGGCCTTTGCCCCTTCCATGTGTTTTTTCTCCGCGGAGAAGGTCACATAGATCGGTTTCTCGGGATATTTGGCAGCCAATTCCACAATAAAATCAAGAGAGGGCACCCCGGTATCATCGGTAATCATTAAGATGGGAACCACGGCATCGATATTTGGATCTTGAAGAACAGCCTCCATTCCCTCCCTGTAGGCAAACTCAATCCCGTGGTCATACGCCGAAGGCCAGATGTCCACGGGATTGCGCATGCGGATGTAAGGAGGGCTGATTTCCTGTAAACGCCGCCGTGTCGTTTCCTCAACCTCAGGAACTTCCAGACCCCAGAACTGGCGGCATAAGTCGGTCATGACCACCAGCATGGCCCCTGACGGCGCAGAAAAACTCACGCGGTTACCCTTGGGAAGAGGCATGCAGGCTAAAGCTTTTGCGGCCAGGAAGAGGTGGGAGTATTTATAAACGCGGACGATGCCAGCCTGTCTCAAGGCCCCATCAATGAGACGATCCTCCGCTGCCATGGCAGCCGTATGGGCTACTGCGGCCCGCGCTCCCTCCAATGTACTTCCCCCTTTCAGGAGGACTATAGGCTTTTTCCTGGTCACCTCACGGGCAATCTCGAGGAATCTTTTAGGCCTCTTAAAACTTTCCAGGTAGATGAAGATGGCTTTAGTCTCTGGATCATCAGCGTAGTATTCAAGAACTTCAGTTTCATCCACATCCACCTTATTTCCGAACCCCACGACCCGCGCTACCCCAAAATTTTCTCCGGTGATAATGTATCGCATCGTGTGAGTGGCGAAATTGCCAGTCTGGGCGATGTAAGAAATATTTCCCCGGGGAATCTTACCGAGAGGAAAGAAGCTGGAAGTGAAGTTGTGCGGGGTGGACGTATGGCCCGATGTGTTGGGTCCAATAACTCGAACTCCTGTTTCGCGGATGGCTTTGATCAGGGCCTCTTGTAATTCTTCCCCTTTTTCATCCACCTCTGAGAAGCCTCCAGCCGCAAGAACAATCGCCTTGATCCCTCTGGCTGCGCACTCCCGAACGGCCTGGGGGTTGGCGCTGGCCGGGAGAATGATAATGGCCAAGTCAATCCCTTCCGGAAGGTCCTTAACCGAGCGCTCAACTTCCATACCCATAATCTCTCCCCCTTTGGGGTTGACCAGGTAAAGCTTTCCAGCATAACCGTTCGCCACGATATTGCGAATCACGTCATTCCCTGGTTTGTGGGGCACTGCCGATGCTCCAATTACCACAACGCTTTTGGGCTCGAAGAATTTTTTCAGATCAACGCCCATGGTTTTTTTCTCCTTTTAAAATTTTCCCCCAGCGAAGGGAGAAAGAACAGAGATTGGGTCTGCTTTTATTTCCTTGTAGACAGACATTGAAGAAATAATCTATCATAAATTCAGTAAGGGGGACAATATTTTTGGTGATTTTCTTGCAGGCGGCCCTCGCCTTAGACAAGGAGTAAGTCTGGATGGCTGAGAAAAAGCGAACAACGAAAGAAATCTTGCAGGAGAAGTTGACGGGGGGGAAAGGTATCCCGCTGTATAATCCTGAAGCGCTTAAAAGATTGTGTCAGGAGTTTGAGCAGTGGAGGAGCACAATGGTTGGGGAGGAAGATCGGAAGAACTGGTGCGTAACTCCCCATACCATTTTAGGCTCGGAGATTCCCCGGGAGAT
>VGSF01000099.1 GCA_016875165.1 Deltaproteobacteria bacterium | reverse complement strand
TCCTCACTCCTCTGTCAGTGACCATCCAAACCTCCTTGTCCAAGAGCTTGGATAGCCTAACATTTAGCCTATGCGAACCGGGAATTTTAATTGTCGTCAGACGGGAATTCTAATTGTCGCTGATCAGAATGGGGTTTTTTATTCATATCAGGGGTGCAAAAGGGAGGAAGGACAGGTATACGATGCTTTCAGAGACCGCTTTAAGCGTGCTCAGGGAGTAGCAGGGGCAGTATAAACCCGCCAACTGGCTATTTGAAGGCGCCAGGTCGGGTAGATATTTATCAACCAGAAGTGCTGAGAAGGTTTTTGAACACGCCTGCCAGAAAGCACAAATAGGAAAAGATGTCTCTATCCATACCCTAAGGCTTCGCCACTCATTTATTAGAAGGCGGAACGGATTTGCGGTATATTCAGGGGATACTTGGACATCAGCATAGTAAAACAACTGAAATCTACACCCACGTGAGTACGAAAAGCATAGGCAAGATAAAGAGTCCGTTAGACAATTTAAATCTGAAGGGAGGTGATAGATGAGAGGGGGATAAAAGGTGGATCACTGGCGGCCAGAGGTGGTATATCCGAACCAGTTCGCCTATACCACCAATTTCGGAATAGCATCCGAACTTCGTCTATCCCCCCATTTTTGGGGGTATATCCGAACTCGTTCGGATGTGAACGAGTTATCTGCAATTGGGATGCTAAAAGAGGTTGGATAGATGATATCATCGAATATTGAAAGGGAACACATTATTAAGGCTATACGGGAAATTGATTCAAATGGAATTCTTCCCGGTAGAGAATCAAGGAGTTTTTTGCTTATCTTTGAGGGGAAGCGATATCCGCCAAAATATGTGTTATCTCTGGCCAATAAGTTCGCCAATGGAGAAGAACTCGATCCTTCAAGGTTTAGTGGTGGTCAAGAAACAAACAATTTTTTAAAGAGATTGAGGTTTGATATCGTAGAAATCTCTTCATCAAGAACAATTGGTAAGTCAATATCTTCTCCAAAGAGAACCTTTGAGAGAACACAGAAAGGACATGATGAAAGATGCACCGAGTGTAAAAAGACTATTGAAGGGATGCTAAAGGAGATTTATGGCAATGTAGAAAGCAATTATAAATTTGAAGTAAGCACGAATGTTGAGGATTATAAGGTTTTTCCATTTTATCAAAAACTCAAAGAAATTCTTTTAGAGCTCCAGAAGTGCAGGGGACATAAAGATTTTGTAAGAACGCCGACCCTCTCTCGCTGTGATTTCTTCGTTCCAAATCCAGGATTTATTGTAGAATTTGATGAATCCCAACATTTTACATCGCCAAGTATAATGGACCCCGAAATTTGGACAGGGTGATATGTTACACTTGGGAGAGAAAAAGAGGAGGCCCAAGTGGAGAATTTGAAGAAGCAGCATCCGCCGTCGTTTAAAGCCAAAGTTGCTTTAGAAGCCTTGAAAGAGGTGAAAACCTCGGCTGAGTTATCCAGTGAATTTCAGGTTCATCCCACTCAGATCCGGAGTTGGAAAGCCGCAGCAAAAAAAGGGTTAGTGGAAGTTTTTGCGGATCGGAGGAAGAAGAAAGAACTGGATCAGGAGGAAT
This sequence comes from Deltaproteobacteria bacterium, assembly GCA_016875165.1. Taxonomy (GTDB): domain Bacteria; phylum Desulfobacterota; class SM23-61; order SM23-61; family SM23-61; genus JAHJQK01. The sequence goes on along the minus strand of VGSF01000099.1, from coordinate 15,238 downwards.
TGATCCAAGAGCTTTATCGCCAGATCGGTCAGTTGAAAGTGGACCTGGACTGGCTCAAAAAAAAATCTGGCCTTCTCTCATAGAGAGGCTGCATCAATCCTTGAATTATCAAACTCCGGCAGAAGTCTATTTTCAAAGAGCGGTTTTACTCTAACGAAAGATTTTTGGCTTATTTCTTTGACAATTTAAACGGATTTTAAGACCCCAAAGTGTAACATAAATAACCTAATTTATTGTCTTGACAAAGGGGTCCACCTTAAGTTTTTTTTATTAGTTTGCAGAGGAGGAGGGGAGCCATGATAGGCGGTAAAGACAGCTACGCATTGGTAACAGGGGCTTCCAGTGGGATGGGGTATGAGTATGCCAAACTGTTCGCCAAGGATGGCAAGAACATCGTAGTGCTGGCGAGAAGTCGGGACAAACTTGAGGGGTTGAAGAGGGATTTGGAGAAGGAACATGGAACAAAGGTAATGGTCCTGGTCAAGGATCTGGCAGACCCCAAAGCGCCGCAAGAAGTGTTCTCGGAACTGGAGAAGGTTAGCATCAACGTAGACGTGCTCGTCAACAACGCTGGTTTTGGCGTGTACGGCAAGTTTCAAAATACGGACTGGCAGAAAGAAGCCGAGATGATTCAGGTGAACATTATTGCACTGACCCAGTTGACCAAGCTGTTCCTCAAGAAGATGCTGGAGAACAAGTCAGGGAAGATATTGAACATATCCTCTGGGGTGGGATTGATACCGGCTCCCTGGTCCTCCGTGTATGGCGGCACAAAACACTACGTGCTGGGTTTTTCCAATGCCATAGCCCATGAGTTGAAGGGAACCGGAGTCAGTGTGACGTGCTTCTGCCCAGGGAACACGAGGACCCCATTCTTTGAAAGGGGAGGTGCGGAAGGTGCCAAGATGAGTAAGCGTAGAATGTTAGAAATGGATGCTGCCACCGCTGCCAGACATGGCTATAAGGCACTCGCAAGAGGCAAGACAACTGCTGGTGCCGGTCTGACAAACAGCTTCATGTTCTTTGTAGTTAGGCTCGTGCCAAGGAGTCTGAGTTGCTCCATCATGAACTACATGCTGCAACCGGAGAATCGGTGACGGTTGGAGGCGGACAGGCTTCCTTTGTAGAAGTTCGAACTGTCGCCATGTCCAAGCTGAAATCGGGCTGTTGTTGTTTTGCCAAGGAGTAGCTCCAGACCTGGTTCGAGTCAACAGTGAATCGACATCATCCACATAGGTTCGCTAGGGTCCAGCCATAGTTTTGATACAAGAGTCGCACGCCGGCTCGGCAACTTTGCGTCAAACCTGAAGCCAGGTGGTACATTCTGCGAGAGTGAACAGCTGCCAGATCCATTTCAGTATCTCCGAAGAGGAACCACGAAAGAGGGTAAGGCCAGCCGGACCGCGGACCTCGCCATCATCTTCAGGACTGCTGAGGCACGGAAGCGTCCGGAAGACCGCGTGTGCTATGACCCGTTCGCAGAGCGCTTTCTGAGCGGCTCATACCGCTGGTTCGCCTCGAACGGCATTCTGATGAAGATCGGCCTGTCGTACGCGGAGAGAGTCTCCCCAGGAGCACGCGGCTGGACAGTAGCCAGGCACAGGTTCATCGACGAATGCCTCAAACAGTGTGTTGCCGATGGACTCGATCAATTGGTGATCCTGGGAGCGGGCTATGACGCCAGAGCCTACAGGATGGAGGAACTCAGGCATAGCGTCAAGGTCTTCGAGGTGGACCATTCAGACACGCAGCAGGCGAAGAAAGCCAAACTGGGGAAGCTGCTGGGCTTCCTCCCGGACTTCGTCGTCTACGTTCCCGTAGACTTCGAGAAGGACAGGCTGGACGTGAGTCTCCTCGAGAGCGGGTATGACCGCAACAAGCGAAGCCTGTTCATATGGGAGGCTGTCACCATGTACCTTATGCCAGAGGCCGTAGATGAGACCCTGGCCTTCGTGGCCAACAACTCCGGGAGCGGCAGTTCTATTGTGATGGACTACATCTTTAAGTCGGTGCTGGACGGTACTTGTGATCTGCACGGGGCGGCAGGGTTCCGCGAGCAGGTGAAGAAAAGGGGCGACCCTCTCCGATTCGGGATAGAAGAGGGGGCTGTAGAGAAGTTCTTCACTGACAGAGGCTTCAGCATACTCAAGAACGTGACGAGCGACTTCGTCTGGAGCGGGACGTTGCTCAAAACCTTCAAAATTGATATTACATCCCTCGGCTATGTGGATAAAGGAACTCGGAAAGAGTAAATTGATGATTTTGAGCAATGTCCTACAAGACATTTATCGTCCCTTATTGGATTCGTGGTTTATCATCGACAATTCAAGAGAGACTTCCCAGATGATTGCATTTGAAAGGGATGGAGTGCGAAAAGTTATCGCCCCTGAAATCTTCGCAAAGATATTTCAAAGTAAAGGGGAAATATGAAAACGAACAGGAAACGATCCTACCTGCCGCTGGAAAAATTGGCCGAGGAAGCTTTAAAAGAGGCGGTAGCAGAAGTTATCGCCGAGCACAAATTTACAGGGCATCCACTGGCTGTCTGGAAAGATGGCCAAGTCGTCCACCTCCCCCCCGATCAGATTGAAGTGCGGGAGACCCACACAAAATATATAGCTTCCCCTAAAAAAAGAAAATAACGAGTGCGGAGGTGAAAGGAGATGAGTCGTGCTTTACCAGAAATAAGACAGAAGGGATGGCAAGCCCTTGTAAAAGAACTGGGGTATGCAGGAGCAACAAAATTCATGCTTTTATTCGATCCAGGCAGAGGTGATTATGTTGAGGATAGAAAGGAGATTTTAAGAGAAACAACCATTGAAAAAATCAGAGAAGATCTCCTGAAAGATTAATTATTTTTGATCCCATCCGAATGCCTTTCAACAAGAAGTGGAATTGGGGCATTCAACCTAATTGCCCAAAGCCCTCCGCGAAAATTGGATTTCAAACCGGATTTTAAATCCGAATTTGTTTGTCGAATTAAACATTTAACCTGCGACTGCTTCCCTCACCCCAACCCCAATTAAGAAAAGAGTCCTCCCAATAGATGAGAAAGAGATGGGAGCGCCTGGTTAAAAATATCCCAACTCTCCCTTGCCTACCGCCTTGACCTGCGAAAAAAATTAGCACCTTCCCGAGACATTCCAAAAGAAAGAAGCCTCGTTCGTTCTTATTTCCAATTAAATTATGGAGGGTTAGCTTTAAACAAGAAAACTTTGGGTATTCTGGCACACTCCTTGCCAATGATAGATGCAGAAATACCTGGGGGGTTTTGAAATGATCGAGGGTTGCAGGCACTGCGGGAAAGAGATCGAAGAAAGCGCGCTTTATTGCCCTGACTGCCGGGCTCTCACCGGAGTTAAAAAACAAAAGTGCTTCTGGGTTTTCAGTATCGTTTTTTCAGTTTTAATGCTGGCGCTTACAGGACTGCTGCTCTGGCATGGGGGTTGGGGATTATGGAATGTTTCTCCGTATTTGATTTTCGATAAACCTGCGGCTTTAGTTAACGGGGAAAGTATTTCGAGAGCCGAGCTGAAAACAAGGGTCAAATACATCGGACAGGCCCTGGAGAAGCAATACGGAAAAGACCTTTTTACCGGGAGCAGAGGCCATGCGCTCATGGGCAATTTGGAAAAACAGGTTTTAGAGGGGATGGTGGAAGAACGATTGATCGCCCAGGAAGCCCGCAGGATGCAGATTAAGATCAGCGAAGAAAAAGTTCAGCAAGAGATGAAGAGGATAAGCAAGGAAATTTACGGCAACTGGGAAGATTTTCAGAACAGACTTGCCCAGGATGGCGTTTCCTCCAAAGAACTGGAAAAGCACATCCACAGCCTCCTTCTATTCCAGGAATTAAAAGCAGCCAAAGCTATCCCGGGAGCAGACCCTGAAGACAGTTTTAACGCCTGGTTTGTCCAGGCTAAGCAAAATGCTCAGGTGGCCATTTATGATTCCGGAAAAGTATCCAGGGGCTCTTCCTCTTGCGCGGGGGGATGCTGCGGCCCGGGGCAAGGTTCCGGAGGCAACGCCTTACAGCCGCGCGGCGGTGGCCAGGTTGACCAGAAGACAGAAAAGGAGGCTGAAAAAGCTGCCCTGGAGGCTTACCGGAAAGTCAACCCTTCCGAGCAGGGGATATCCGCTAAAGTAAGCGACTTCGGGTGTCACATCCAGGTAGACATTCAAAAAGAAGGAAGAGTAGTAAAATCTTACGCCTACCAGGGCGGCAGGGTTTTTGAAAATTAACGACGAAGGGCAACATGAAAACATCCTGATCCAGAACAGAGAGGGGCCAAATAATTTCCGGTTTCCGGCGAGGTAAATAAAGGTGGAAAAAAGGAAGGAATGGTTCAATGGTAGAAATTTCCGCGTTTGGACCAGATAAGCAAGAGAGGCTATTCCCGAGATTGGCGTTGTTAGCGGTGATTGTGGGAATTTTTTTCCTGTTCTCCCCGGGAGGTAAAGGGGCATTCGGGGCGGATCAAGCCGCAACAATTACCTACCCGGTCAAAACTTTCCAGGATGGTAACGCCAGATTCTACGAATACAAAACCAAGGATGGAATCACCATCAAATATTTTATCCTCAAAAGCCAAGATGGAGTGATCCGGGCCGCCTTCGACGCTTGCGATGTCTGCTGGGCCGAAGGAAAGGGCTATTATCAAAAAGGGGATATCATGGTCTGCCGGAATTGCGGCCGGCGGTTTGCCTCAAACCGGGTGAATGATGTAAGCGGAGGATGCAACCCCGCTCCCCTTAACCGGGAAATAGTAGGGGAGAAGTTAGTTATCAAAGTGCCGGACATCCTCGCCGGCAGAAAATATTTCGACTTTGCCCGGAGGGGGCAAAAATGACCCTGACGGATATTGCCCTGCGTAACCTGAAGCGAAGAAAATCCAAGGCGGCCTTTGTGCTGGCGGGCCTGATGATCGGGGTCTCCGCCGTAGTCGGGTTTATTAGTTTGGTGGAAACTCTGACCGAGGATATCAATCACAAGCTGGAAGAGTACGGAGCCAACATTCTAATCCTTCCCAAAACCGAAAACCTCTCGCTCACCTACGGCGGCCTATCCTTAGGGGGAATATTATTTGATATGCAGGAGATCCGCCAGAAAGATCTGGAAAAAATTCGGGATGTCAAGAACGCCCAAAATGTCGCCGCTGTTGGGCCTATGCTATTGGGAGGGGTGGAAGTAGGCAACCGCAAAGTTCTCCTGGCGGGAATGGACTTTGGAGTTTTTCAGTTCCTCCGGCCCTGGTGGAAGGTACAGGGGAAAGTTCCGTATAGGGACGGGGTCTTGGCCGGGTCGGAAGCAGCGCGCATCCTTAGCCTTAGCCAGGGAGATCGCCTGAGAGTGAACGGCCGGGAGCTTATCGTTTCCGGAGTCCTCGAATCTACGGGCTCCCAGGACGATCAAATTCTCTTCTCCCGCCTCGATACGGCCCAGGAGATTTTAGGGAAAGAAGGGCGGATTTCCATGGCCGAAGTTGCGGCCTTATGCGCCGGCTGCCCCATCGAAGAGATGGTCAGGCAAATTTCCGAGGCGCTTCCAGGGGCTAATGTTATGGCCATCAAACAGGTGGTGATGGGCCGCCTGGAGAGCCTGGATCATTTTCGCAAGGCGGCCTATCTTCTTTCCGCAGTGGTGGCCTTAGTGGGAAGTTTGGTGGTCCTGGTCACCATGATGGCCAGCGTTCGGGAGCGAACCGCGGAGATTGGTATTTTCCGGGCCATCGGTTTCCGGAGCAGCCATGTGATGCGCATCATCCTCCTGGAAGCAACGATCATCTCGATTTTGGCCGGGGCGTTGGGTTACTTCGTAGGCTTGGCAGCGACCAAGATTGCCCTTCCTTTTTTCACCGGGGGGCATCATGTGCCCATTCTTCTCGACCCGGTTCTGGCGGGTGCGGCTCTGGTGATGGCTGTAATTCTTGGCCTGGCGGCAAGCTTCTACCCGGCTCGTTTAGCCGCCCGGCTGGATCCCAATGAAGCTCTTCGGGCTCTTTAGGAGGAAACAGGATGGGGTACATTCAGTTGGATCATCTGGTCAAACAATACGGCACCGGCGAGGCCGCCGTCATGGCGCTGCGGGGAATTAGCCTGGAAATTCAGGAAAAAGAATTGATCGCCATCATGGGAGAGTCCGGGTCCGGAAAATCAACCCTATTATCCCTGATGGGGGCGCTGAACAGCCCGACCTCGGGAACCTACACCGTGGCGGAGATAGATGTCTATGCCCTTGATCAAGAGGAAAGAGCCGATTTTCGTAGAGAATTCCTGGGTTTTGTTTTCCAGAGCTTCCATCTCGTTCCTTATCTGACCGTCCGGGAGAACGTCATGCTTCCACTGGCTCCGGTAAAGATGAAACGGAAAGAGAAACGGGATTTGGCCGAAGAGGCTCTCCGCCGAGTAAGACTGGCGGGAAAGACCCATCGACTTCCCGGCCAGATTTCCGGCGGAGAGCAGGAGCGCGTGGCCGTTGCCAGGGCCATTGTGAAACGGCCGCCCATCCTTCTAGCTGACGAGCCTACCGGGAACCTCGACACCAAAACCAGCGATGAAATCATGCGCCTTATTCAAGGCCTTAATTCGGAGGGAATGACAATCATTATGGTCACCCATAGTCCGATGAATGCCCAATTTGCCCATCGGATTATTCAGTTAAGAGACGGGAAAATTCTTCAAGGCGAGATGGAAAGATAGGAAAAAAGGGGGAAACAGAGCGTGAGGAAATAAAAATCAGCCGGCTTGCTTGTACCCTCTTAAGAGGATGAACGGGGTTAAAGAATTTATTTTCTAAATGAATTTGCGGAAGACTACAAATTAGGAGGAACAAGATGAGTCGTCTCGAGAAAATCTCTGCTGCAGTGATGCTTTCCTTGTTTTTATGGTCCTTTACTCCATCCGCGCCAGCGGCGGAGCCGGCCGGGTTGGGAGAACTGGAAAAAAAGCTGGCCGAGGGGGCGTCCGTAGCCGACCTGGTGAACTATGCGTATAAAACAAATGCCATGATTCAAGCTGCCCGGCAGTCCTGGAAGGGAGTCATCGAACGATATCGGGTGGAGACCGCTTATCCTGACCCCGAACTGGGCTTTTCCGCTTATCCCAAGCCATTGATGGCCACCTATGAAGTGATGATTTCGCAAATGATTCCTTTTCCGGGGAAGCTTTCCCAGATGGGAGAAGTGGTGAAAGCCGAGATCGAAATGGCCCGCTTAGAACTGGACAGAGCTCTGCGGGATACCATCGTGGGGATTCGGGAGTCCTACCATGAGCTCTTTTACATTATGGAAGCGAAAAAAGTGGTGGCTCTGAATCGGAATCTTCTGGAACACCTGCGAAAGGTGGGAGAGACGGCCTATGCCCAGGATCGGGTTACATTTTTTGACATGGTCAAAGCCCAGTCCCAACTGGCCCAACTGCAATACGACGCCGTTCTTCTGGAAGAGCTGGAACAAACGGAAAAGGCCCAATTGAATTCCCTCCTCAATCGACCGCCGCGTTCCGACCTAAAGCTCTCAGAGGGAGAACCTCTTCCCCCCCTGGTTTACAATCTCGAAGAAATCTATGACCTGGCACGAAAAAATCGGGAAGAGATCCGCCTGGCAGAAGTCGAGATCAATAAGGCCCGGGCCAAAATGGGCGTGGCCCGGTATGAGTATCTGCCGGATTTCCGGCTGGGGGCTTCTTATGCCCAGGGAAATCCGGATATGGTGCCCGAAGCATTTCGAGAATCGGTAGGAGTCCAATTTGGGATTACGATTCCCCTGTGGTTTAACAAGAATAGAGGCCGCTTGGAAGCAGCCCGGGCCGAGGAGCAGAAGGCCGTTTCCATGAAGACCGCCCAGATAAACGAGGCCAATGCCATGATTCGTAACTCCTATTTCCGGCTGAAGAATTCCGATAGGCTCATCCGCCTTTACCGGGATCAACTTCTCCCCCAGGCGGCCAAAGCCATGGAGATTGCCGAGACCTGGTTTCGGGAAAAACAGGGCAGCTTTACGGATTTTATCGAAACCCAATCCGCGTATTACAACTTCCAACTCTCCCTGACCAGGGCCAAAGCCGATTACGGTCGAAATCTGGCCCAGCTGGAAAAACTTGCCGGGGTGAGTCTGACCACCAACGGGGAAAATGGAGGAGGAGGAAGGGAACCAAAGGAGGGGGGGCGATGAAAAGGGGTTTTTCCCTATTATTGGCCGCAGGGGCGATGATTTTTATTCAGGCCTGCACTGGATACCAGAACCTTAAAAGAAGCTGGGAAACTTATGAGCCAACCTCTATTTACAAAGATTATTCGAAGCCCGCTACAGCCCAACCGGTCCCTCCGACTCCGGCGAACAAGGATTTTGAGAAGCAGGTTGAGAAGCTCCAGGAAACAAAAAGGAAATGGGAAGACGCCCTGGGGAGACCCGAAAGGGAAGATGGCTTTTACCGTCCCGATCCTTCCCGCCTCAGCGCTCTCCTTCCGGCAGCCAAGGAGCCCTCTTTGGCCAGGGAAGTGTTGGCCAAAGGCTTTACCCTGGAGGATCTGGAGATTCTGGCCCTTTTGCGCAATCCGGGGGTGAAAGCAGGGGAACGGAACCTGCGGGCTTCTATAGAGGCTTACAGTCAGGTCTCGAATCTGGACGAAATTCTAAGGCAGTACTCTGCATTCACCAAAGACTTGATGCCGGGAATAGGACCCATGGCGGAGGGAGAATCCATGGAATTGAAATTTCCCTTCCCCGGGGTTCTGGCCCTCAAGGGCGAAGTCGCGACCCAGGAAGTAGAGGCTTCAAGGGAACGGGAGGTGATGGCCAGGAGAATGGCAATAACCCAGGCCCGCCAGGCATATTGGAATCTGCTCTATAATCGCCGGGCCCAAAAGATCACTGGAGAGATGCTCTTCCTTCTGAGGCACCTGGAGTCCGTAGCGACCAAACGCTATGAAACAGGAAAGACGAGCTTCCAAGATCTGATCAAGATACGGATTGAAAGGGATAAAATGGAGGAGGAACTGAAAACCATCCGGGAACAGCAGCGCAACATAGAAGTCAAAATTTTAGAAATATTGAATCTGCCGCCCGGGACCATCGTTAGTTCTCCTGTTCCCCGGACTCCCCAGCCGGAAGTTCCTCCCCTGGACGGTTTATTTTCCCTCGCCCTAACGAAAAGGCAGGAGCTGAGGGAGATGCGGGCCATGATCGGCAAAATGGAACGGATGATCGAGATGGCCGAAACCATGATCTACCCTCCTTACTCACCGGGCTTCTCCCTTTTTCCTAATGAGACTATCGCCCAAACTGGAACTATGAGGATGAAAGAACCCTTCCCGGCGAAGACCTTGGCCTCAACCGGAGTCGGCCTCCCGCGAAACCCATGGTACGGAACCAATGATGCCTACCTGCGCGAGACCCGGCAAAAGCTGGCTGCCCTGCGAGAGGAACTCAGAAAAAAGGAAGACGAAACCGTCACCAAGGTCAGGGAAGCCTGGTTTCGTCTTGACCGGGCGAAGCGGGAAGAAGAACTCTATGCCGTCCGGGTGGTCAACTTATCCCAGGCCTCCCTGGAGGTTTCCACCCGGGCCTATGGAACGGGCAATGTGGCTTTTGCGGATGTGATCATGTCATATACCGGATGGCTTAATGACAATCTGGCGCTGGAGATGAAGCGCAGCGAAATGGGGATGGCTCAGGCGGATCTGGAGGAGGTCCTGGGAGGGCCATGGAGATAATATCCTATCGATTTTTTGGCTCTGGCAGAGAAGAAAATATTTCTTATAGGGGAAGGAAAATGAAAAGGCTAATTTGGTGGGCGCTGATCTTATTGATTCCCGTGTTGATCTTCGGATGCACCAAGGGCAAGGAGGGAACCGCCCCGTCGGAAGGGGTGAAACCCGCAGCCCAAAAAGCCGAAAAAGCCAAGGACACCGGTATGGACGAGATGAAGGGTCTCACCATGGAAGCGGTCCAGAAAGAAGGGAAGGCCATGGAAGTCCCTCCAGGAGCGGTCCAGATCTCTCCAGAGCGGCAGCAACTGATCGGGGTCAAGTTCGGAAAGGTGGAGCAGAAGTCTCTGGATAAAGTGATCCGGACGGTGGGAAGATTCGATTTCGATGAAAAGAGGCTGGTCACCATCTCCCCCAAGATCGGGGGCTGGATCGAGGATCTCTACGTCGATTTCACCGGAAAGTACGTCAAACGGGGCGAGCGCCTTCTGACCATCTACAGTCCCGATTTAGTCTCGGCGCAGGAAGAGTATCTCATCGCCCTGCGGACGGCGAAGGCTTTAGGGAGCCGCGACTCCCTGGTGGAATCGGCCAGACGCCGCCTGAAGCTTTGGGACATCAGCGACGGCCAGATTAAAGCGCTGGAAGAAAAGGGCCAAGTTGGAAAGACCCTCACCCTGCACTCCCCCTTTTCCGGTTTTGTGCTCGAGAAGATGGCGTTTCAAGGCATGAATGTGATGCCGGGCATGGCCCTGTACAAGCTGGCCGACCTCTCCGTCGTCTGGCTCTACGCCGATATCTATGAATACGAGCTCCCCCTTATCCGCCTCGGGCAGGAGGCGGCGATCGAACTTTCCTATTACCCCGGGGAGGTTTTCCGCGGCAAGGTGATCTATATTTATCCCTATCTGGACCCGGCCACCCGGACGGCGAAGGTAAGGTTTGAGTTTCCCAACCCCCATGGCAAGCTTAAACCGGACATGTATGCCAATGTGCAGATCAAGATTCCACTGGGCACCAAACTGGCCGTACCTGAAGGAGCGATCATCGATACGGGGGAGCGTCAGGTAGCCATTCTCGATCGGGGCTCCGGGTACTTCGAGCCCCGGAAGGTGAAACTGGGCACGAAGGTGGATAACTACTATGTTGTGCTGGGGGGGCTCAAAGAAGGAGAGCGGGTGGTAACCAGCGCCAACTTCCTCATCGATTCCGAGTCAAAATTCAAAGAAGCGGTGGCCGGAATGGGTATGCCCGGAATGGACCACGGGGCCCATGGAAAGTAGAGACCCAAATGATTGAGAGGATTATCGAGGTTTGCGCGAGGAACCGGTTTCTGGTCTTTACGGTCGTTTTACTGGCGACCCTCGGGGGTGTGTATGCGATCGGGAACATCCCTCTCGACGCCGTGCCGGATATCTCCGACGTCCAGGTGATCGTATATACGAAGTGGGAAGGGAGAAGCCCCGACCTGGTCGAAGACCAGATCACCTATCCCATCGTAACGGCGTTAATCTCCGCCCCAAGAGTAAAGACGGTGAGGGGATTTTCCGATTTTGGGTTTTCCTATGTCTATGTGATTTTTGAAGATGGAACGGATATATACTGGGCGAGGCCGAGAGTCCTCGAGTACATGCAGCAGATCACCGGGCAACTGCCGCCCGGCGTGACCCCGGTGATCGGTCCGGATGCGACCGGCGTTGGCTGGGTCTATACGTACGCAGTCGTTGATGAAACGGGACAGTACGATCTCGCCTATCTCAGAACCCTTCATGATTGGTACATCCGTTACGCCCTGGCGAGCGTGGAAGGGGTTGCAGAAGTGGCCAGCGTAGGCGGATTTGTGAAGCAATATCAGGTCAATCTCGACCCGAATCGGATGTCCGCCTATAATCTTTCACTCCGGGAGGTCATGGCAAGAATCAGTGCCTCGAACAATGATGTGGAGGGGCGTCTTCTCGAATTCGGCGGGAGAGAGTATATGGTCAGAGGGAGGGGGTATGTAAAGAGCGTTGCCGACCTCCAGAAGATCGCCGTGGGGACGAACAGACAGGGCACCCCGATTCTCTTGAGGGATGTGGCCAGCGTGAACCTGGGCCCGGAGATTCGAAGAGGAATCGTCGAACTGGATGGAAAAGGGGAGGTAGCCGGCGGGATCGTGGTCATGCGATTCGGCGAAAATGCCCTGAACGTGATCAAGCGGGTCAAAGCCAAGATCGAAGAGATTGCTCCCGGACTGCCGAAGGGGATTAAAATCGTACCGACTTATGACCGCTCCGAATTGATCGATCTCTCCATTAAGAATCTCCAAAAAACCCTCCTTACGGAAATCATCGTCGTAAGCCTTGTGATTATCGTCTTTCTGCTCCATTTTCGCTCCGCCCTCGTCCCCATTTTTGCCCTTCCCATTGCCATGATTCTCTCCTTCATCCCCATGTATTTTCTGAAATTGACTTCCAACATCATGTCCCTGGGAGGAATCGCCCTATCCATCGGGGTGATGGTGGATGCCTCGATCGTCATGGTTGAGAACGGGTACCGTCATCTTTCGGAAGGCACCGAAGAAGATCGGCGAAACAGCTTTGCCACCGTTGTCCGGGCCTGCCAGCAGGTGGGCCGGGGCATCTTCTTTGCCTTGCTGATCATCATCATCTCGTTTATTCCCGTCTTCATGCTCGAGGCCCAGGAGGGGAGAATGTTCCGGCCCCTGGCCTTCACCAAGACTTTCGCCATGGCCGCCTCCTCCATCCTGGCCATCACCTTGGTCCCCGTCCTGCTGACGATCTTTCTGAAGGGGAAGCGGCTGCGGCTCGAATCCGAGAACCCGGTCTCCTCTTTTTTCCGGAAATTCTACGAACCGGTGATTCACTGGGTCTTGAAATACAGGAAAACCGCGCTCATCCTGGCTTTCCTCCTGATTCCCCTGAGCGTCCCGCTCTTTTTCAAGATGGGGAGTGAATTCATGCCCGCCCTCTACGAGGGGACGATCTTTTACATGCCCATCACCAGTCCCGGAATTTCGGTGACCGAGGCGGGAAGGCTCCTGGCCATCCAGGACAAGATCCTGAAAAGCTTTCCGGAAGTCCACACGGTCTTCGGGAAAGCGGGGCGGGCGGAGACTTCCACCGACCCGGCCCCGTTCAGCATGATGGAGACGACGGTCCACCTGAAACCGAGGGAGGAGTGGCGCAAGGTGGAGAAGGATTATTCCTGGCTGCCGGAGTGGATGAGGCCGGCAGCCGGAAAGATCCTGGGAGCGCACCGGACGATCACCTACGAAGAGCTGGTGGAAGAGATGGATAAAAAGATGCAGTTTCCCGGGTTGCAAAATGCCTGGACCATGCCCATCCGGGCGAGAATCGACATGCTCACCACCGGGATCCGTACCCCCGTTGGTATCAAAATCTCGGGGGCCGATCTCAATACGATCCAGGAACTGGGCATCCATATCGAGATGCTCTTAAAGGATGTTGCCGGTACCAGAAGCGTCTATGCGGAGAGAGTCACGGGTGGGTATTTCACCGACATCAAGATTAAACGGGATGAAATTGCCCGGTATGGCCTGACGGTCGGGGATGTTCAGGATGTCATTCAGACGGCTTTGGGAGGAATGAACGTCACCCGGACGATCGAGGGCCGGGAACGGTACCCGGTCAATATCCGTTACCTCCGGGAACTGCGGGATGACCTGGAGAAGGTGAAGAGAATTTTGGTTCCCGTCCGGACGGCCGGCGCGGACGGGGCGGGCGGCATGGCCGGCATGGGGGGAACCGGGGGGGGCTCAGGCCGCATGACTCAGGTTCCCCTGGCCCAGCTTGCGGACATCACCCTGGCGGAGGGCCCGGCCATGATTCGGAATGAGGACGCCATGCTCACCGGCTATGTCTATGTCGATGTAACCGGGAGGGATATAGGCGGGTACGTGGAAGAAGCCAGACGGGTGATCGGTGAAAAATTGAGAATCCCTGCGGGGTATTCGCTCTCCTGGAGCGGCCAGTACGAATTTCAACTCCGGGCCAAGGAAAGATTGAAGATCCTCTTGCCCATCGTCTTGTTTGTCATCTTCATTCTCCTATATATGACCTTTCATTCTGTTTCCGAATCGGTCATGGTGATGCTCTCCGTGCTCTATGCCATGACCGGCGGGCTTATCCTTCAATATCTTCTGGGCTACAACTTCAGCGTTGCCGTCTGGGTGGGATACATCGCCCTCTACGGGTTGGCGGTGGAAACCGGTGTGGTGATGGTCATTTATCTGAAGGAGGCGTTGAACCAACGGCTGATGAAAGGAGAAGTGACCCGCCAGGATATCCATGAAGCCGCTGTGGAAGGCTCCGTGCTGCGCCTTCGGCCGAAGTTGATGACCGTCGGGACAACCATGATCGCCCTGATCCCGATCATGTGGTCAACGGGAGTGGGGGCAGATGTGATGAAGCCCATCGCCGCCCCCATTATCGGGGGCCTGGTGACTTCGACCATTCAGGTTCTCATCATTATGCCCGTCATCTTTGCCATGCTGAAGGAGAGAGCTTTAAAGAAAGGGAAGCTGAAGCCCCCGGAGATCGGACTATAGTCTAAAAACAATACTGGTGGAAAAAAGAGGAGGGAATATGAAAAAGGGGATGTTCGCTTTGCTGGCAGTTTTATTCGTCGGTCTATTGGCCTTCGTTCCGCTGGCGGGAGCGCAGCACGGCCATGGCGGAGGGGCAAAGGACAAAGGTATGAAGATGGACACCAGGGAAGTTCTGGTGGAAGGGATGAAAATAACCTTTGCGATTATGGCCAATAAAGAGCACAGGAAGATGCTCGATGAGATGAAAATGAAGGAAGAGCCGGAACCCGGCACGACCCACAATATCAGCGTAACGCTGAAGGATCAGAAAGGCAAGGATGTTACCGATGCCCAGATCAACATGAAGGTCATTGATCCCAAAGGGAAAGACCAGATCAAGCCCTTGAAGTACGAGGATATGATGAAGAGCTATGATGCCTATTTTAACCTAACGGAAAAGGGGAAGCATCAAATCCTCGTCCTGGTCAAGACCGGGGACCAGAAAAGGACGGCGGGCATCTACTATGAGGTGAAATGAGGAACTCCGTCTCATTGGAGATCATGGACCGTCAACGGATGAATGTAGGGCCGCTCTGCGCTGAAGCCGTGCGGTCCCCGAGGTTGGCGGCGAAAGATCGATCCCGGGAAATTTAAATGCTCCAGAAATCGGATGAGCCGTCATGGCTGAATGGAAAAGGGGACGCCCTTGGAAAAGGGGACGCCCTTAAGATTCTAAGTTGGCAAACCTACTTGGATGTGGTAATTGAAAATGCATGCCAAGATTAGCCCGACTCGACGCACCCGGCGTCTTGCATCACCTCATGATCAGGGGGATCGAACGCCGAAAGATATTCTGGAACGAGCAGGATCGTGAGGACTTTCTGGATCGTCTCTCAAGGCTACTGCCTGAGACTGATACAGCCTGCTATGCTTGGGTTTTTATTTCGAATCATGCCCATTTTCTTTTCAGGAGTGGGCAAGTT
>VGSF01000098.1 GCA_016875165.1 Deltaproteobacteria bacterium | reverse complement strand
GCACAAAATGCAACCCCTGAAAAAAGACCAAAAACAACTGAAATCTCAATCCTGAAAGGAGGTGAAAAACCTTAGTTTGAAAAGCCGTCCGAAATCGCTTTCGGGCCACTTTCCCGTGGCTCCATTACGGCGATCACGGGTGGCTCTATTGAGGCGATCATTGACATGGGCCTCCGACTGGTGGCCGAGGGGCTGGGGCTTCGCGGCACCTCCCGCGTCTTGGAGATCAAGCTCGACACCATCCGAAGGTGGCTGGCTGTTGCAGCCCTGCATTGTGAGCAGGTTACCGATATGCTCCTTCGGGACCTCAAGCTTTCCCAGGTCCAGGTCGATGAGCTTTGGACCTTAGTTAAAAAAAACACCAAAATCTCCTTGGACCGACAACCCCCGGGCGCCGTTTCTGCCCCAAAAAGGTCGCGGCCGTAGTTTGGGAACAACCTGAGTCTGGCGGGCCTTTGCTCCGGAGTTTCGCCTCCGTTTGGTTTCTTTAGTGGGGAATCGCAACCTTTATAGCGCGCGCAGACTCCTGCGCAAGATCCGAGGGCGTCTGGACGACTCGCTTCCCCTCTTTACTTCCGATTCCCTACGACATTATGCCGAGGTTCTTTTAGAACTCTTCGGCCAATGGGAAAAGCCCCTCCCGCAAGGAATTAGGGGACGGCTGCCGAAACCCCGCCGCGTTCCCTCTCCTGACTTAAAATATGCTCAGGTTCATAAAGAGCGTGAGAGAGGGCGAGTGGTCAAGGTAACCCGAAGCGTTATCTTTGGCAAACGTCGCCCAGTGGAAGCCCAAGCCGCCTCGTTAAAGCGGGCGGATGGAAAGGAAGGGCAGATTAACACCGCTTCTGTTATTGATCGGTGGTATAGTGCCTAAGTAACTATTCATTTCCTTTGGCACCAGATGAATGGAGCAAAACCGGAACAGCCTGGCTAAAAAAACCAGATAAACTAAACAGACTAAAAAGACCAAATTGTCAAATTTCAAGGCCTGACACCGCGGCTTCAGAGGTGATGCTATGAGTAAAAAAATAATCGGGAGGTACATTGTAACAGACCCCAAGATCTGTCACGGGCAACCAGTCTTTAGAGGGACGCGGATTTTAGTGGCAGATGTGCTTGAGCAGGTAGCAAGCGGTATGGCATGGGAGTCAATCGTTGATGAGTGGCGGAGCGCCATTTCCAAGGAGGCGATTGCTGAGGCGGTAAAATTGGCCAGTAAAGCATTTATTTCTCATGCCCCTGAGCTTGCAGTGGCCTGATCATGAACATTCTGGATGAAAATATTCCGGAAAGCCAAAGACAGCTTCTGCGCTCCTGGAAAATAAGAATACAGCAAATTGGTCACGAAATTGGTCGTCAAGGGATGCAAGATGAGGAAATTATCCCCTTTTTGCATAGACTTCGTCAGGCGACATTCTTTACCCGTGACTTAGGGTTTTATGAACGACAGCTTTGCCACCCGAACTACTGCCTGGTTGTTCTGAATGTTGGACAATATGAAGTCGCAAGCTTTGTCAGGCGAATCCTCAGACATCCGAAATTGAATGCAAAGGCGCAAAGGATGGGCAAAGTTACAGAGGTGAAGCATACCGGTCTGCAATTATGGCATATTCGTGCCGAGAAAGAAGAATTCCTTGAGTGGAATTAAGACCCGGACAGCCCAGAAGGGATTCTGGATGGGAGATGAGTCAATTCCAATCCGTAGGATTAGCATTTTATTCCAGGCGAAGCCTAATTTCCATCCTGAGCCTGTCGAAGGATCATTTCCATTCACGAAGTGAATAAGATTTCCAGAAAAACCAGATAGACTAAACAGACTAAAAAGACCAGACAGACCAGAGAAACGAGAGAAACCAGATAGACCGGCAGTCGTTATTCAACTTAGTCAACAACATTATATATTCTGAGAGGGAGTTTTCCCCTGTCGCTTGAAGACAAATAACAAATTGTTTTAGAACCAACCTTGTGTGTTGCTCATTGCCGAGATCGAAATTGCAATATCGCAAGCCTGACCCTAAAGGGTTTTACGATTTTGATATGTCAATAATCAAGTCTGACCCCCGGTTTCTGGTAGGTTTTGTAGGGCGATTGGTGCGCGAAAAGGGATTATTGGAAGTTTTCGAAGCTGTTTCCATAGTGAAGCAACAAATACTGAGGTTCACTTCCTTATCATTGGCCCAATGGATAAAGAAAAACCTGATGCCATTAATCCAGAAATGGCTAATAAGTTCAAGGCGGGTGATATATTTCACTTCCTGGGGATGCGACAGGACATGCCAGAACTTTATGCTTTAATGGATGTGTTTGTGCTTCCTTCACACCGGGAAGGGTTTCCCCGTTCACCAATGGAAGCCTCAGCGATGAAGGTCCCGTGTATTGTTACAAATATACGGGGATGTCGTGAAGCAGTCGAACACGGTCGCAATGGCTTACTCGTGCCTTTGGGTGATGTGCAGGTTTTGGCTGATGCAATTATTGAGCTTTTGAAAGATCACGAGAAGGCACAACGCATGGGTGAAGAAGGTCGCCGAATAGCTCTTGAGCGATTTGACGAGCGAGTAGTATTTGAAAAAGTCAAATCTGAGTATTCCAGATTGTTGAAGAGAAAAGGGTTGCCAGTCCCGGAACCTCTGCCTGGATAAAGGTAGAATGTATCTATACCGTTCATACTGCAAGCGTATGTTCGATATAATTCTGACTACCCTGGCAGTTATTGTTTTTTCACCGTTACTATTTCTGATTGCAATTCTTGTTCAATCCAAACTCGGCACCCCCCTTTTCTTCCGCCAACAACGCCCAGGGTTGAATGGAAAACCTTTCATTTGCTACAAATTCCGAACCATGACTGATGTGCGGAATTCGGATGGAAAGCTACTGCCTGATGCAGAGCGTTTGACATCCATTGGCCGCTTCCTCCGCAGCACCAGCCTCGATGAATTACCGGAGTTATTCAACGTGATGAAAGGTGATATGAGCGTAGTTGGACCGCGACCTTTGCTAATGAGATACCTCGCCCGCTACACCCCTGAACAGATGCGCCGGCATGAAGTGAAACCGGGTATTACCGGGTGGGCGCAGGTGAACGGGCGGAATGCCTTGACCCGGGAAGAAAAGTTCAAACTGGATGTCTGGTATTTGGATAACCGGTCATTTTGGTTAGATCTTAAAATTATTGCCCTGACCATCTGGAAAATCCTCAAACGAGAAGGAATCACCCAACCCGGCCACGCCACCGCCCAAGAGTTTATGGGGTGTAAACAGATTCAAGAGATCTGAAGTTAGAAGTCTGACTTCTGTGCTGAAGTGGGAAAATTTCAGACCGCCTGACTGAATTTTTCAGTCAAGCCTGCGGATTTAGGCTGATGCCCAAAAAGTATTTTAAGATTATCCTGACGGATAACGTCGAGATTCATGTCTCGTTTGAGACCTTGAATGGTTCTCTCATCGGATTTGTGGTAAAATTGGTTTTGAAAGCAGGTGATTCTTTCTTTGAGATCGTTAGGTTTGACAGCGCTCACGGTTGTCCGCATAAAGATACGTTAAACCCAGACGGGGAAGTTGTCAGGAAGGTATGGCTTGATTTCCTGAGCAACAAGCAGGCGCTTGATCTCGGGATTAAAGATCTAAAGGACAATTATTCATTATACATAGAGAGGTTCAATCGATGGCTAAGAAAAGAAAAATGACAGAGGAAGAGGAAGTCATCAGGATGCTCAAAAAAGAAGGTTTCACGGAGATACCTCCTGAGAAAATTAAGGGAGAACCTTATCGCACGATTTATGCCCTGCCGAGCTGCTTTGATGAACCCGGCCAGAAGCGCATCCGGCGGGGAGCGATGCAAGTCAAGGAGAAAGTCGCGCCTTACTCAAAAAAGCGCCAGCCCTCAGAATAGTTTCTCTTGGTTGAAGGCCTACGAATATGACATATGGCATGGGCGGGGTGGCGGCATGAAACGCATCCTCGATATTCTTATTTCCTTTACTTCGTTGTTTCTCTTATCACCGCTAATGATTGTAATAGCCTCAGGTATTTTACTCACCCTGGGGCGGCCAATTCTCTTTCGCCAATTACGCCCTGGCAGGTATGGGAGGCCTTTCACACTCTATAAATTTCGGACCATGATCGATTCACGGGATGTGGATGGCAATTTATTGCCTGATTCTGAGCGTCTGAGTACTTTTGGTCGCTTCCTGCGCAGTACCAGCTTAGATGAATTGCCGGAATTGTTTAACGTCTTGAAAGGAGATATGAGCCTGGTTGGACCACGTCCTCTGCTAATGAGATACCTCGCCCGCTACACCCCTGAACAGATGCGCCGGCATGAAGTGAAACCGGGTATTACCGGGTGGGCGCAGGTGAACGGGCGGAATGCCTTGACCTGGGAAGAAAAATTCAAGTTGGATGTCTGGTATGTGGACAACCGGTCATTGTGGTTAGATCTTAAAATAATTGCCCTGACCGTCTGGAAGATTTTGAAACGCGAAGGAATCACCCAACCCGGCCACGCCACCATGGAGGAGTTTTTGGGAGGAAAAGTGGGGAAATATGAAATTTGACAAGTAATTTCCTTAATGATATTATTCAGATAGGGATCACGAATATGGAGAGGCTGATTGAACGTATACAAGTAGACCCAAAGGTATGCCATGGCCAGCCTTGCATCAAAGGTACCCGTATCATGGTCTATCTTATTTTGGAACTTCTGGAAGCTGGTCTTACCCCTGATCAGATCATACAGGATTACTACCCCCAGCTTGCGAAGCAAGATATTGAAGCCTGCCTCCACTATGCTGCAAGCCTGATTCGTGATACAGAGTATGTGCCATTTGCGACAGCCACCGAATGATTTAATTCCTGGTTGATGAAAATATTCCCCCTGCAATTGTTGAGTTCCTTCACAACAAGGGGTTTGATGTTTTATATGCTCGGGATTGTCAATTGTCTGGGAAAGAAGATTCTGAGATCATTACCTTAGCGCGAGGCCATGGGAGGATATTGCTGACCTTTGATAAGCACTTTGCAAATATCATTCTTTATCCTCTGGAAAGTCATCATGGTATCATTCGAATACGTATTCACCCTCCTATCATTTCAGACATCTTAAAAGCCCTTGAACATTTAATCAGAAATTTCGATCTTAACAAGATCAATCAGACATTAATCGTTTTGGACCGAGATGGCTTCCGGGTAAGGACAATTCCTTAAAAGAATCTTCTATATTCCATTAATTCTTGAAATGTACAAAGATAACTGTGCAAAAGATTTTAAACGGGAAGGAATCACCCAACCCGGCCACGCCACCATGGAAGAATTTTTTCCGCAGATTACGCAAAAGAACGCAGATTAAAGAGCTAAAGAACCATGCTGTGATAAGAGCCGCCATGGAGGTGAATAAAAATCGCCAAAAATTAATCGTGTGCGCCTTCAGGGCCGGGGAAGCCTTGGGCTATTCAAGGTTTTTGCATGGGTGAAGCCGGCTGATCTGCGTGATCTGTTAAATTTTTGGATTCACTCGGAATTATTTTATTATCCGAAAATTTCGTATAACAACCGGGACAACCCATAAGGTGTGATAAAGCTAACCTTCCGGTTGCCAATCGTTACTTCTTGTTCCAGGGACGAATTCAGCAAAGAGAAATTTTCCGGCGCATAGACATCCAGGAAGCTTCGAGCAGCTCGGGGCAGCTTTGGTTGTTTTAATAGTGTATATTTAACCTCCAGGCCATAGATTTTTCCGGCATACTCAATGATGAAATCCACTTCCGCGCCGGTTTTGCTGCGCCAATATTTTATTGCCGCTGGCAAAGGAGCTGATTTATATATTTCGCTAAATACCCAATTTTCCAGAAGTTGTCCTCTATCGGTTCGTAGATCCAAAGCAGGGGAAAAGTTATTGAGCAATTGATTCCGAATCCCGTTATCCAGGAAAAAGACTTTCGGGGCCCCGGTAATTTCGCGCCGTTTCCCTCCGGCAAAGGGGGTGACAATTTTAACGACATGGCTTTCTTCCAGGATCTCCACGTAGGAACGAATCGTACCCACATCAACCTGGCAGATGGCGGCCAATTCCGAGAAATTTATTATTTGGCCGATCTGGCCGGCCAGGAGGGTCAGCAATTTTCGAAAAGCGTCTACCCGCTTGATGCGGAAGATATCTGACACATCTTTCAGGATAAGCGCCTCCACCAAATTATTTAGAAGAATGATTTTTTCGCCAGAATTTTTGGCGAGATAAACTGCCGGATAGCTTCCGTAAATCAGTTGATGAGCCATGATCTGCTCGCTTAAGTGCCGGGCGGCTAAAGGATTGGGGGGATGGGAATTAGTCATCAACTCTCTCATACTAAAAGGCAAGAGCCGCTTCCGGGTGACCCTTCCAGCCAAAGATTCTCTCGTTTTGCTCCTGAGATGAAAAGCCAATGAGCCAGTAACGAAAATGGCGAGATTCAATCGGGCATCGATTAACCCTTTGATAACTAAACCTGCTTCGGGAAGATGCTGGGTTTCATCTATGAAGATGGCCTTTATAAAGGAATAATGGTTTTTTAGGAGGTTAATAAACTCGGCGGTAGGCTGGCATCCCAACCTTAAGAGCGGATCTTCCATATTCAGGAAGAGGATTTCAGGGAGATACCGCTGAAGAAGATGCCAAACCAGCGTCGACTTCCCTGCCTGGCGAGGCCCCACGATAAGAAGGGCCAGGTTTTGCGGCAGTGGCCTATTTTCATCTTCCCTGTTAATATAAAGGTCCGGCAGGAAATGGCCAATAAATTCCTTGGCTTTATCCGGCTCTATCAGCCATGGGTTGAATTGCTTAATTCTGTTCTGAATTTCAGCAGAATACATCGTTTCACCCTTTAAATCATAATTATCATGACTTATTTAGAATGTCAATCAAAATTAGCCTAGTTAAAAACGGAATTCTATTAACAGATTAGCCCGGATTACAGTAAACAAATGGAAAGGATAGGGTGATTGGGTGACGGAATTTGGCGTGCGGAATGCGGAGAAAAGGAAAGAGGGTGAGGGGTTGGGAAGTGAAGCATGGAAAAAGAACATTAGAAGATATTCGAGGGAAACAAACTCGGTCACAAAATTGATGCTGTGGCTGGTGATCTTTCTGCCCATCGAGCCGATACTGAAGGTCACAGGGCAGGTTACCGGATAAGTGAGAGCCGGGATTAAAACCCAATAACCCAATAACTTAATAACTCAATGACTGCTTTTGCTCTTTGCCCCTTGCGCCTAACGCCTTACGCCTCACGGTAAGAAATGAGAAGTGTATGAATTCAACAACGTCCCCCAAAAATACTCGATTTCATTCCGGGGGAGTTCCCGGTTTGAATTTTAAATGACAAAGGGAGAAACCCTTCTTGACAAACCATGGATTTTTACGTAAATTATCACCACTTGACATCAGGCTTCTTTTGGAGACTGCCGAGTTTGAAGGTGGGGTTGACCCAAAAAATAAAGACTTACATCGATTACATTACAGAACGAGATGTAATCGAGGGGGCGGAGCTTTATCCAAGTGAACCGGGGATCACGAAATGTGTGGACCGGGGTAAAAAGATCCTGAACGATGATTCCGAACCCAGAAGTAAGTTTACCCTGTCCTTCGCAAGATTGTAAGCTTTTGTCCAACAATAGGGTTCACCCTGACAGGGTTAATTAGTTAAGTACGTCCCTAAAGGCTGCTTCGCATGAGAATGTTGCCTGGCAGAAAGTAGCATAAATGAAAGAGGTCAACAACGAAAGTGCCTCTAATTCTGCAATCCGCATTCCGAAATCCGCAATTGAAAATTGACCCAATAACCCATTGCCTTAATGACTTTGGCTGTAAAACAAATTGCCCAGGAAGACGGGAAAGACCAGAAGGAAGAAATACCTTATTACCGTTGCCTGACCCCGGCGACCTAAAGACAAGAAGATAAGGGACTCTGGTCTTGTCAACGTCTTATGGTAAAAACTTGGTTCCCGTAAGTTGCATTTGAACCAACGTCCCCTCAGTCCTAAGAATTGAAAAGTGAAAAAATTGAACCACGTCCCCCAAAAATTAGTTAGGATCGGAAAGCTTTCTCCTCCACGTTCCCGGCTGCAAGATGTTTGTTTAGAATCCATGTCTCTATGAAAATGACGCCATTTGAGTTTTCTCTTATCTTTGCTTTACTCAATAACTCAATTATTTGATTACCTATTAACCTAATACCCTAATGATCCCTTGACTTATATTAATTCCGCAATCTGAAATTAGAAATGACTCAATTACCCAATAACCCAAGTAACCCAACAAACCCAATAACTTAATAACTCAATGACTGCTTTTGCTCTTTGCCCCTTGCGCCTAACGCCTTACGCCTCACGGTAAGAAATGAAAAGTGAAAGAATTAAACTACGTCCCCCAAAACAATAAACGAAATTAACGATCCTCAAACCAACTAGAGAAGCCATAATTGGCAAGGATAAAGACTTGACCCCCAGCGCTGCAAAAGTTAATAAAATAAACTACGTCCCCCAAAACACAGAATCAGGAGGTAATTCCATGAAGACTCAAACGAAATACGAAGAAATCATTCTCAACGAGATTAGAAACCTGCCTCCTCCCGTCCTGCCGCAGGTGGTTAAGATTTTGAAGTCGTTGAAAGAAGGCGTCGAGAGTGTTTCCAGGCGGAAGACTGCTGCTGATCAGGCAAAAACAGGTTTTTGCGGCGCCTGGGAAGACGATCGTCCGGCTGATGAGATCGTTGCCGACATCTCCGCCCACCGTAGCGGTTTCGGCGTAAGAAAGGTTATTCTGTGAAGTACCTTCTGGACACCAATATTTGTGTCTACTGGCTCAAGGGGAACGAGCATATCGAGCAGAAGGTCCTGTCTGTCGGGATTGATACCATTTCAATTTCCTTCATCAATGTCAGCGAATTGTACTATGGTGCCTACAAGTCGCAACGGGTTGACCAGAATCTTGCCATCATCCGACGACTCACCGAGCGCCTGTATGTCGTCGAATCAGATGAGGCGATCAGCGAGGCATTCGGCAGCCTGAAGGCATCGCTTGAAAACGCAGGGATGATCATTGATGATGCGGATATATACATTGCTGCTTGCGCCCGCGTTTATGGACTGACGCTGGTGACAAACAATACGAAGCACTTCAGGCGGCTCAAAGGGTTGAAACTCGACAACTGGATGTGAATCGTAAGCGACCCCCGCAAAACGCTAAAATGCAAGCCCCCCCTTTTAAAGGAGGATCATCATGGCCGACACCACCGCAACAAACCCAACAAACTCTATAAACTCAACAAACCCAATGACCCAATGAACGCAATGACCGATTTACCTTACCTTGGAGTTCTCCATACGGGCTGTGATTCTGATCCGGGGATTGTCGCTGAAAGGAAGAAAGGATTTTAGGGATGTCTCTGTCGAAAAATGTCCAAGGAAAAGAATTAGCCCCCACGATAAAGACAGACAGAAGTGAATAAAAAAAACTACGTCCCCCAAAACACGTGGCTCTGACTTCTGAGGCTCTGATTTCTATGTCTCTGTCTTTTACTGATTTCGGCGAAGATATTGAATTATTTAAGGGCGTCCCGCTTCTAAACAAGCGAAAACAAAGACTAACTTTACTCGTTTTTCCCATTGCCTATTACCCTTTAATTATTTGACCAGACGGCCCAAACATACGCAAGTTGCTTTAGAACCAACGTCCCCTATTTCACCTATTTCACTATTTCACGCACAATTCATCATATGGAGGGAAGCATGGAAAAGGACCATTTAGAGATTTTGCTGGAAGATATTCGAGGGAAGTTTGATTTGGTTCTGGAGGGCCACGACACTCTTCGCCAAGAGATCCGAGACACCCGTGAGGACTTGTGTGAGAAAATTAACTTAGTGGATTTTAAGGTTGAAACCCTGAACCAGAAGATCGATGGCGTACGGGACGATCTGAACCAGAAGATCGATGGCATACGGGACGATCTGAACCAGAAGATCGATGGCGTGGAATCACGGCTCAGCAATGAGATCAGGGCAACCAATCAGAAGATCGACAGCGTCGAAGTCCGCCTCAGCGAGAAGATCGATGCCGTGGCAGCGGACCTTTCTGCGCATCGGGCTGATACGGAGAGTCATAGGACAGGCTACCGGATAAGCGAAAGCCGATTGACCAAATGACTTAATAACCAAATAACTTAATGACCAAATAACTTAATGACGAATGACCGATTTACTGTCTTTGCTCTTTGCCCTATACCCTATACCCTATACCTTGGACCTTTAACCTTGGCACTTGTTTTTGACCCAATAACCCAATAACTGTATTCTCTCTGCCCTTTGCGCTATGCCGTCTCTTATTGTTAATGATCTTTCGCCCAAATTCCCCAATGACCAAATGATATAGGAGATTTGATGGTAAATCAGAATAAATTTATTGGTTTGATTGGCCTCGGATATTGGGGGAAAAATATTCTCCGTAATCTTCATGGCCTTGGAGTTCTCCATACGGCCTGTGATTCCGATCCAGGGATTGTTGCTGAAAGGAAGAAAGGATTTCCGGGATTGCATTTCACGACTTCGCTCAATGAGATCTTAAAGAATCCGGATATAAAGGCCGTGGCGATTTCAACTCCAGCAGCTACGCACTATGAAATCGTAAAGCAATCTTTATTAGCCGGCAAGGATGTCTTTGTCGAAAAACCTCTCGCGCTTGCCATGGAAGAAGGGAAGGAACTTGTAGCTTTAGCTGCCAAAGGAGAGCGGATATTGATGGTAGGGCATATCCTGCAATACCATCCTGCGGTAATAAAACTTAAAGAGCTTATATCTCAGGGCGAGCTGGGCAAGGTTCAGTATATTTATTCCAACCGTCTGAACATAGGGAAGGTCAGAACTGAAGAAAACATCCTCTGGAGCTTTGCGCCCCATGATATATCGGTTATCCTTATGCTCCTCGAAGAAGAGCCGGTTAAGATTTCTTCCTTTGGGGGTGAGTACCTCAACCTAAATATTTACGACACAACCTTAACCACTCTAGAGTTTAAGAATGGAGTAAAAGGACATATCTTCGTCAATTGGCTGCACCCGTATAAAGAACAGAAATTGATCGTGGTTGGATCGAAGGCCATGGCCGTATTTGATGATGTTAGTGATGAAAAATTATTTGTTTATCCCCATAAAATAGAATGGAAAAACGGTAAGACTCCGATCGCCCAAAAGGCTGATTATGTAGTAATACCTGTGGAACGCGCCGAACCCTTAAAGAGAGAATTGGAGCATTTTATTCAATGCCTCCGGGAAAGGAAAAGACCCAAGACAGACGGCCTGGAAGGATTGAAGGTTCTGAATATTCTTACTTTGGCTGGGGAAACTCTTCTGGGAGTAAAAGATGACCCCCAAAAAGAAGATAAATCAAAAGGGTATTTTATTCATGAAAGTTCTCATGTCGACGAAGGGGTATGGATTGGGGAAGGGTCGAAGGTATGGCATTTCTCGCACGTGCTCAAGGGTTCAAAGATAGGAAGAAATTGTATTATTGGACAAAATGTTTGCATTGGACCCGAGGTAAAAATAGGAGATCGGTGTAAGATTCAAAATAATGTTTCGGTATATAAGGGGGTTACCTTAGAGGATGAAGTGTTTTGCGGCCCTTCCTGTGTTTTTACGAATGTTTACAATCCCCGGGCATTTATAGAAAGAAAGAGTGAGTTTAAAGAAACGATTGTAAAAAGAGGTTCGACCATTGGAGCAAACGCCACGATCATCTGCGGAACAACCATTGGGAAATATGCTATGATTGGGTCAGGTGCCGTGGTTAGAAAAGATGTTCCGGATTATGCGCTTGTGGCAGGAGTTCCCGCGGAACAAATCGGTTGGGTGTGCAAGTGCGGGACGACCTTGAAATTTAATCACGACCATTCTATTTGTAGTTATTGTGGAAATGAGTATGGTCTTGAAGGAGATACCCTGGTCATTATTAAGGGAGGAAACGGATAAAATGAAACAAATACCCATGCTCGATTTGCGATTAGAATACGAATACATGAAGGAAGATATTGATTCGGCTATCAAGAAATGTCTTGAACATCAGAGGTGGATACTGGGTCCGGAGGTGAAAGAACTCGAAGATAAAATTGCGGAATATCTTGGAGTAAAACATTGCATCGGAGTTTCTTCGGGCACGGATGCCCTTGTGCTTTCTCTCCGGGCCTTGGCGATAAAACTTAAGGGCCAGGAGTATTTTGATAGGAATGATAAAATTATAACTACCCCTTTTACTTTTACCGCTACGGGGGACGCCGTTCTAAGGGCCGGTGCCACCCCCGTCTTTGTAGATATAGACCCAGGAACTTACAATATTGATCCCGTTAAGATTAAAGAGTACTTACAATCTGCAATCCGCAATCCGCAATCCGCAATCAGAGGCATTCTTCCCGTCCATCTCTATGGCCAGGCCTGTAATATGGATGAAATAATGGCGATAGCCAAGAAGTATAATCTATTTGTTCTTGAGGATGTGGCCCAGGCATTTGGCGGCATGTGGCAAGGGAAGAAACTTGGTTCGATGGGCGACTTATCAGCTTTCAGTTTTTTCCCATCAAAAAATCTGGGTGCTTTTGGGGATGGTGGGATGGTTTCCACGAATGATCACGAATTGGCAAAACTTGTGATCATGCTTCTGAAACATGGGGGCAAGGACAAATACAATGTTGATCATATTGGTTACAATGCCAGGCTTGATACGCTTCAGGCCGCCGTCCTTCTCGCAAAATTCAAATATGTTGACGAATTCAATGACCGCCGGAGGAAAATCGCTGGCCTTTATAACGAAGGACTGAAAGGTTTAGATGGTGTGGTCTTGCCAATTGCCTATAGCCAATCGCCCATAGCCTTAAATCATCATGTTTTTCATCAATATACGGTTAGTACGTCAAGCCGCGACCATCTTCAAAAATACCTTAATGAGAAAAATATAAATAATATGGTATATTACCCATTCCCCCTTCATAAAATGGCGGTTTTTCAAAACGGAAGGAGTAAGATTGCGGATGGCCTCAAAAATGCAGAATTGGCCTGTAAGAATGTTTTGAGTTTACCCATTGAGCCATTGCAGAAGGAAGAAGTTACCGCGCAGGTGATCGAAGCGGTTAGAGAAGGGGCCAAAAAATTGCTGGGATAAATAATATTAAATGAGAATATTCAGGGAGTCTGGGTACGTATATCCTTCAATTATCAGCCCACCTATGCATGCCTATCTGGCTAAGGAAGAACAGGAGAGAATTGCAGTAATCCTTAAAAGAGGTGGTGATGAGAAGATTAGCTAAGGAGTTTGGCCCCATATTTTCCGAAAGGAGGTTTCCTTATGCAAACAGAGATTTTAACGGATGAACAATACAAGGATTTATCTAGAAATCTCATCAAAGCCGTTGAAAACCGCTGCAGAATACTGCCATTAAATTCCTTGAAAAAATCGAAATATACATTAAACAGGCCGATATACATCACGATTGAAACAGATGAAGATACCATCGTAGCCACTCTGGACGACATTGAAGCATTTGCTTATGCCGATAATGAATTTGAAGCTATTAATGGTCTGTGCGATGAAATTGTTGAACTCTACGAAGATCTGAGGGAAAATCAGGGAAACCTGGGAACCTTACCCCAGAAATGGCTGGGATACCTGAACGAGGTAATAACCACCCATGAAGATTATTGATATTGAGAAAATATTCAACAAGTTGTCTCTACAGGTTCGTTCTACCAGCCATAACTATGGCTGGCTGACGGTCAACGGCAAAAAGATTCTCAGAATTCCTTACTCGCATGGAAGAGGCGATCTACCGGAAAAGATCATGCATAAAATTCGTGGTCAGTTGAAGCTCTCTGAAAAGGATTTTAAGAACCTGATCACGTGCCCTTTGACTTATGAAGGTTATCTGGAAATTCTGAAGCGTAAAGGATTAATTGATTGAAGGGTTTAGAAGGTTTGGCTTTGCCTCTCGCCTATAGCCAATCGCCCATAGCCTTGAATCATCACGTCTTCCATCAATATACGATTAGTACGTCAATCCGTGACTTGAGAGTACCGACAATTCAGAGGCAATTGAAGAATTTAGTCGAGAGGCAATAGATCGGCGTTTCCAAGGCGGATAGGATTTGAGAGGGGATAGATTAGCCTTGGGTTGTAGTATTCAAGAAATTGGTGAGGGGGTGAAAGAGGTAGAATTTGCGGGTCTGGAACGGCTTAAGGAAAAAGATCCCCTGCGGTTTGGTGAGGAGATAAATGCGATAAGACGGTACAGGCCCATGACCCCTTCACTCCCTCTGAACGAGATTAAGGATGAACTTAGGGACCTTAGGTCCCGGGATGATGATAAAGCCGGATGGGTTTTGGATTCGTTCTTTTCTGACCGCCAGGGTGACCTTGATGATAAACTGGGCAACCCGTGGTAGCATGGGCGGAGTCAGGATCGTAATTGACGAGATAGACGAAATAGACCAGAATAACCAGATGAACTAAATATGGGTTGATCGATATAGGCATCTTAGGATAGGATGCCGAAAACATTACGTTTTGAATTCTTGAATTGGCTAATTTGCTATGAGCCTTGAGCTATATTGCTTCCCTTCTTTTTCGCTATGCTCCATGCCCTCTGCGCCATGCGTTTTATAATTACCTTGTACCTATGTTTTTATTATCACCTTCAGTCTCACGGTAAGAAATGAAAAGTGAAGGATTTGAGCAACGTCCCCCAAAAATTTTCTGATACTGAGAGTCACAGGACAGGTTATCGGATAAGCGAAAGCAGAGAGTAAATGGAAAAAATCGAAGTTAGCGATCATAACGATCTAAACGTTCAATTTTTTTGCATTGACGCATCTTCGCATTTTTGCCTATACTCATTTACGCGTTTAATGAACTCAACGTTCCCAACGGTAAAGGCAAGAATAAAGATTTGACCCCCAATCAGAGGTGAAACATGGATAAGGACCATCTGGAGATCCTGCTGGAAGATATTCGGGGGAAGTTTGATCTGGTTCTGGAGGGCCACGACACTCTTCGCCAAGAGATCCGGGACACCCGTGAGGACTTGTGTGAGAAAATCAACTTAGTGGATTTTAAGGTGGAGACCCTGAATAAGAAAATTGATGGCGTCGATGCCAATCTAAACCAAAAGATCAACAGCGTAGAGGAAAACCTGAATCGGAAGATCGATGGTGTGGAATCACGGCTCAGCAATGAGATCAGGGCAACCAATCAAAAGATCGAGAGCGTACGTGACAGCCTGGACCAGAAGATCGAGAGCGTACGGGAAAGCCTGGACCAGAAGATCGAGAGCGTCGAAGCCCGCCTCAGCGAGAAGATTGATGCCGTGGCTGCCGACCTCGCCGCCCACCGGGCCGATACCGAAGGGCACAGGACAGGTTATCGGATAAGCGAAAGCAGAGATTAAATGATGAAGGTATTTTACAAGAAGCAATTGAAGTTATAGCGGTTTTCGTGTAAGTATGGATGAGAGATTTTCTGTCTTTGCCTATGACCTATGACCTATAACCTATAACCTATAACCTATTACCTATTACCTATTACCTATTACCTGTTTTTTATCGCCTTAGGCTTTACGGCATGAAATGAAAATTGAAGGAATTGAGCAACGTCCCCCAAAACACACTTGTTTTTGACCCAATAACCCAATAACTGTATTCTCTCTGCCCTTTGCGCTCTGCGTTATGCCGTCTGTCTTTAAGCAAATATCGGAATTAGTGGAACTACGCTCCCTCAGACTTAGATGAACAAGAAAATATTAGAGATAATACTCGGTGGCTTGGCTGATAGAAATATTAGATTTCAAGATCTGCGAAATTTATTGAAAGATTTAGGGTTTTGTGAGAGTTGCGCCTTGAAGCGCATGGAAGACTGTGGTCTGCAATGGCCACCTTGACAAAGCTTAGCCAGCAGTCAAGCACCGAGTCTTGCGCGGTGTGCGGTAACAAACATCGCGAAGCGTAGACAGGGAGGTGATAGGCCGGAATCGAAAGATGAAGAGGACAATTAGCCCCGAAATTGAACGCGTTGTGAAGCAGTCGACCTTGTCTCTCAGTGGGGAAGACGGAAATTTCATATTCGCTAAATGGCGAGAATATGGGATTGCTTCCGGGGTACGTACCTACGGCATGTTACCAAAGGATTCCATGTGAACAAGGGAGATCCGGCAAGCTCAGGCGGAGCCTGTAGGGTCAGACAAGCCCACAAAGCGAGGATGGCCCGATGGTTTGTCGGAAGTCGGACTGGCTGATAGTACTCGGAGACAGGGAGAGCCTGTTACAGGGGGAAGCGGCCAGCAGGAATTGAACTTTTCTAAGGAAACATGAGCTCCATTCAAAGGGAGGATACGAGCCTTAATTCAAAGTAAGGGGAAAACTCAGTCATGGGAACGGGATTAGAAGGGATAGCAGCGAAAGACGAGGATGAAAGCACTTGCTGTGCTGTGAATCAAATTCTGAAGAGCGTAGTGCGGGAAATCTGCATGCTACGTTCTGTGGGGGTTGGGGCATCAATTTGGTGCCCCTTCTACCCGGCGATAAAAGGAGATCACCACATATTTTTCATAGAAGGGGTTAAAGAGATTATTAATTTACAGCCGCTTAGCGACAGCAAAGCGAAAGCCTACCAGGTGAAACAAGTCAGAGGAATCATTTTGAAATACAAGCTTCATGCAGAGGTTTAAAATGAGCAGGTATGAATTGATCATTTTTTGGAGTGACGAAGACGAACGCTATGTTGTGGAAGTCCCTGAACTCCCTGGATGTATGGCGGATGGCAAGACTTATGAAGAGGCATTAGAAAACGCTCAAGTTGTCATTTCAGAATGGATTGAAACTGCGCAGGGCTTAGGGAGAGAAATTCCACTTCCCAAGGGGAGACTTGTTTATGCCTAAATTTATTCATCCCCCAATGG
>VGSF01000097.1 GCA_016875165.1 Deltaproteobacteria bacterium | reverse complement strand
GGGGCGGGTTGATACGAAGCCTTGGAGGATGGTCAGAGGTACGTAAGCATACTTTGAAAGGACTGGAACACATAAAGAGTGATGAAAGGATATTGGGCGATTCCGACTTCGTAGCGGGTGTAATTGCAAAGGCCAAGGAGAAATTCGATCGGGAATACGAGCTAAAGCGACTCGGTTATGATCTGGGCCGCGTCGCAGCAAGGGTGGGTGAAATATTCGGGTTGAAGGAAGAGGATATCCTCTCGAACGGTAAACAGCAAAGGAAGGTAAAGGCAAGGGGTCTGCTTTGTTTTTGGGCCGTCAGAGAGTTGGGAACTTCACTGACCGATCTGGCCAAGCTCCTTAAACTGAGTGTTCCGGGGATTGGATACTCGGTAGAGAGAGGCGAAAGCGTTGCGCGTGAGAACGGCTACCAGTTAGTTGAGTGACTATCTTAGAATCTTAAGGGCGTCCCTGTTTCCCAGGAGTCCCTGTTTCCCAGGACTTTAACGTTCATGGTTTTGAAATTTATGGTGAGGTAAAAAGATTATCAGACCCGTGGCCTCATATTGAGAAGCCAGGTGACGTTCTCAACGAAAAAATACCATATAGTCGTTCAATAGCTAAAAGCCCGCCAGGCGAAAAGCCACACAATAGTGCTCACCCCAGATCCATGGATCTTAGAAGCAAGTTACGAGATGTCCACTGGCAATTTCCCGATCGGAGTCTAAACATTTTGTTTGTATTCGACCATTCACCGTATGCCAAAGAATATCTAACACAGGCACTATTTGGTGATTCTAATTTCTTCACTACTGGAGATGACTTTGTATTAGAAGCTGACGGACTTTTTTCTGTTGAACAATGGCGCAATATATCCGCATGCTACCTTGCTCGCGTCAATCCTGTCAATCCAGAAGCAAGGGTAATTTTCCCGTTTGCCTGGAAGAATCCTCGTGCTCTATCGGAGATACCAAAGCCAGTGTTGGAGGCATTAAGTTGAAGGCATAACAAGCCTTTGAACACGGACCTGTAATTACGCTGCGCTTCACCAGCGGGTCAAGGCCAACGTTAGACATTTCAGGAATACGGGAGCCGTATGGAATCTCGCCTGACATATGAGGGGCCACTTAAGGCAGCCGCAGGCGTTTCGGAGAAACATACGTTGCGGCGCGATTTTCACGAGCAGCTTCGGGTGCTTTGGAAACAGGTCCCATTGAGTGAATACTCTTCCCTACTTTCGAGCCCTCCATTAGAAGGAGAGGTCTCTATCATTCAAGATCCAGGACCCTATAAGTTCGCCCCTTTAGTTTGGGAGCGTTTGTATCTCATCTGTTAGCTAGACGTAGTTCTCCTTCGTCCGGAAGCTCCAGGTTCTGTGATTACCCAATGCGGTGACATTGACAACAGGCTCAAGACACTATTCGACAGCCTTCGCATGCCAAAAAATGCCAGTGAAATCCCCCCAAATGCTTCACCAGACAAGGGAATTACACCTTTTTTCTGTCTCCTTGAGGATGACAACCCCATTACCAAGGTAAGCGTCGTTACCGACAGACTTCTCCGAGAAAATTTTAATCAAAACGATGTCTCCCTAGTAATCCACGTCGTCACGAAGGCCGTTAAAGCGATTTGGGCAAACATTGGTTTGGGATAACTCTGAGGCCGAAAAGGGACGCAGAGGACGTTGTTGACTGGAGTGACTAAAAAGCAGGGGCAACGGTAATAAGGTATTTCTTCTTACCCACTTTTATCAGATTGTTTCTCATATCCTCTATTCTTTTGCCAAAACACCACTCAAATATAAAGTGCAAATTTTCCACTACGTTTTCTATATCCCCTTAACGTGGAGGTTAAATAAGTTTCATTTGATCTTATCGATGAACGCTTTGGCCGCTTTTATCACGTCATTGATAACATCTATGTCATGCAAGAGCCCTCGGTAATAACCTGCTATATGGAGTTGATCGTAAAGCCTCTCGAACTCTCTAACAAGCTTTCCGTTATGCACTGCTAAATATTTTTGTAAAGCCTTCCGATAACCATCGGCTGATTTCGGAAGTTCCTTTTTGGTTATTCCTTTCCTCATTAGATGCTCATCAATTGCCTTTAAAATTGCAAGATATGCGGTGGCACAAGCCTCCTGCACAAGCTTGACATCTGAATAGGCGTTGTCTTCCTTGGAAGCAGATCTGAGGATTTCTTTAGCATTGTTTAAATAACGCAACGCTTCTTTCATTTCCATGAATCCTCCTAATCAGCGGTTTTTTGTCTGATAAAAACCTTATAATCTAAATATACTGTGAAGGCGGTTGTGGGTCAAGGGATGTTGAGCACAAGACCTACCCCACTTTTTCCGGCATTCCTTTGATCTTTTTATCGGATTCAAGTATTCAGAGAACCCAGTCGTTTTTGGTTGCTTCCCGTTTTCTCGGGTTTACCGCGAGATGTGGAACTGAAGTAATCATAGTACGGGACCATCGGCTCTCCCCTATCCGGGATGGGGAGCATTCCGGCCGAGGCTGGACCAGTTAGTCCAGAGAATTGTAAACTGACGGTTCGTTTTCAAATCGCCAGGTCAAAGGGGAGATCGCTGATATCACGGAGACGCCGGCCGTTAATCATTCCCAATAACATTTCCAGTTGGTCTTCACTGTCGATCTTTTCAACGGCCTCCCGTAGTTCAGGAAGAGCAAAATGATATACGCAATCCAAATCTCCCGTCCCCAGGGCTAAAGAAGCTAAGCGTGTCGGCAATGGCTCGGCTGTCACGGTCACAATATGGGGGGTGTGGCCTTTTCGGTTGCGGATTAAATTCAATGCTTCGGTTCTGATATTCTGGGCCCTGTCGCTGCGTATGGTCCATTTGCAGGAGATGCTGGCATGCAAAATCGAGTATGGTTTGGGCCGGTTTACCGCCCGCAGAGGGGATAGCTGGCATACTGGCTCAGGTTCGCCGATCAATTTGGCTTTCTGATTGATTTCCTTATCAGATACAGGATTCCTTCCAACTACGATGTCAGGAGTGACAAGGTAGTCCCCTCCGAGTGCAGCGGCTAATTCTGGTTTCTCCCGGAGCATGCGCTGCAAATTGGCTACATGCTCATATTGATCAAATTCGGAGATGCTCTGGTTGACGGAGAAAAGCCATTTACCGGGACGTAAATGCTGTAACAGATCGAACGAACTACTGAGAAAATCTTTGGTGAGTTGCCCAAAGAGGACTCCCGCGGTTTGACCTGGGGGAGCCTTATGAGCAAGTGGGTGATTGAGGCGAGCAATAATCTCCATCGCAATCGCGACACTCGCTTTGCTGCTTGTATCCGCGATATTGGGAACTCCGTCTTTAACAAACAGGATCTGTTTACAAAGTTGGCGATGATACGCAGTTCGGAGCCGGGCAATGCTCATAATCTTCCCTTCAATCGTGAGCCGCTCAATCTGGTTTCATTAGGCCAATAACATATTCCTCATGTATTCGTTGCTCAATCATCGAATCGGTCTTCTTGCCAAAGCGGGCGGGCATCATTCGCTTGTTTCGGTCGAGGGTTCGTTTTACGACTCCGACCACGTCAAAACCCAAACCCCCGGCAATGTCGGCAAGGCAATGGTGGGTCTGGACATCAAGCCCTCTCATTGTGGATGTGCCTACAACGACAATAGCAGCAGAATCTTTGCGAAGAACCCGATACATTTCAGCGAGAACCGATCTCATCTCGAAAAAATACTTGCGCAAGATCGCTGCTTTCTTGTTATCGCGTTCTTGAAGTTGGCAGATGACCGCTTGTGGCTTTTCAGGCAGGCTGTCATAGCTTGCTTGACCGATACGCTCAGAGCCTATGTATTCCGCCCGCAACTTTGATAAATCTGCTACGGACTCTCCAAGCCATACAAGGGAAAATTTATGGGCACGCATGTAGTCGATTGCGTTGGCATACGGGGGAGAGGTGACGATCAAATCTATGACCCTATCGGCAAGAGGCATAGATCGGGCATCTCCCATGATGGTAATCGCTGCCTCTCCATTGGTCTTTAATCTCGCAATACTCTCGAGGGTCTTGCGAAGTCGAGCGGAGAATTGTTCCAGCGCATTTTTGGGAGATTTCTTTTTTCGAGATGCGGACGACTATGGGCTAAATCGCGGGCGCGGGATACGCCCCCTGATTTGGTTACAATAATAGAGGAGAAGGTTAATTCAAGAGTTCGGCGGGATGCTCTATCGGGTATATCTCGAATGGCCAGCAGGAGCGCCATAAGCTCCCGCTGGGTCCTCGGCAGAAACCAATAATCGATAAAATCCTTTGTTTGTTCGTCGAAGTATTGAGCGAGCTTCTGCTCGACCTTCTTCCCTTCGGCCAAAAGCTTATCCGCTTTGGCGAGGACTTTTTGAGCGGCATGGCGAAGCGAGCAAATATCGGCTGCCGTTGTTTTTACCCTACCCAAGCGAAGAGCCAGCGGGTCAATGTCGAGGCCAATTCCCTGTCGTCCTTCGAGGAATGCTTCGACAATGGTTGTCCCAGATCCCATCATCGGATCCAGAACAACATTATCAATATCAGTCAAACCCCGAATGAAGGCGCGGGGCAACTGGGGAGGGAATTTTGCCGCAAAGGAATGGAGGTCATGCGATGCGTATCTGCTATTCTCCCCATGAAAATTGAGTTCGCCTTCTAACAGAGCGGCCAATCGTTCACGTTTACTCAACTCTCTCTGAAAACGATTTAAGATATCGTGAAAGGGTAGTTCGCCATTGAAGGCATACAGTCGCAGTTGTTCTTTAAGAAACTGCAGCGGCTTGACATGATTGGAGTAGGAGGCCATTAATATTTTCTCGCATACACTTTTGTAGAACTTATTATTTCGATAGGAATTTACTTTTTTGCATCCTGAGTATACTGGGAAGGCAATTGTGGGTCAAGGGAATTTGAGCACAACAAGATGTTCGGTTTGTTGGGAAGCCGTTTCATCTGGGATTCAGGGGATTTTATAGGTAGACCTCCGGGGTGGCGGCGAGGAGGAACTCAAGGCAAGCGTCTCAGGGATAGGGGGCATGATATGGGAATGATTTCAGGCAACGGAAAGGGATTCCAAGAGTCGGGCGGCTTCTGAGGAAAAGCATTGACAGGGGCATCAATTCACAATATAAAATTAAACTGGATTTTAAGATGTGGAAAGATGGTGATTCGACTCTGCGTTGGGTTAATTAGTGTCCATCCGGAAACTCAACTTTTTTCCTCCCCCTTCGACGGGGGAGGAGAGGGTGGGGGGGAGAGGGGGTTTCCGGATGAGAACTAATCAATAAAAATCAGGCAGAATATTGATGGTCTCGTAAAAAGTCAAAATTGGGATGGCAAAGTAAAAAGCTCCATATGCAAGGCGCGCAAAACCTGAGGAGTGCGGCGTACTTACAAAGTACGCCGCAACGACGAAGGTGAAGCGCAACGCCGCAGATGGACTTTTTACGAAGCCATCAATATTCAAGGTTGGGTCCCAGGCACTATCATTAAGTGAAGAAATTTTAAGGAGAAAAAACGATGATCGAGATTCGATTCCACGGAAGGGGCGGACAAGGAGCGGTCATCGCCTCCAAGATACTGGCTTCGGCTCTTTTCCAGGAAGGCCGGTACGCTCAAGCCTTTCCCGCCTTCGGGGCGGAACGCCGGGGAGCTCCGGTCATGGCCTTTACCCGTTTTGATAAAAAAATCATTACCCGCCGGTCCCAGGTTTACGAACCGGATCACGTTGTGGTGCTGGATGAACCGATCATCGAGGTGGTGGATGTGACCTCCGGCCTGAAGAAGGGGGGGTGGATTCTCATAAATACCCCCAAGCCGGCCTCGGCCTTCCAAAATTTTGCCGATTTTCGGGTTGCGGCCGTGGATGCTAACCGGATCGCTCAGGAAAACGGTTTGGGATCAACGACGGCCCCGGTGGTCAATACGGTCATCCTGGGGGCCTTTGCCAGGATTACCGGGCTCGTTGGCCTGAAGGCGGTCCTGGAAGGAATTAAGGAGTATGTCCCCGCGAAACCCGAGGCGAACATCGCCGCTGCCCGGACGGCCTACGAGCAAGCCTCATCATCTTAAAAAAATTTGCCACAGAGGACAGATAAGAATGGAAAAGTGGAATAATGGAAAAAAAACAAGCCAGTTGAAGATGAAAAAAAAGAAACAGGTGAAGAAAAAACCTTCCCCTTCTTTGCCCAAAACGCCCCCGTTTCCTCCTTTTTCTTTATCTTTCGAAGGAACCCAGGCATCCAAGACGGGAACGTGGCGTTACCTCACCCCAGCCTATTTGAACAAGCTGGCTCCCTGTAACGAAGCCTGCCCGGCCGGCGAAGACGTGGAAGCGGCCATGGTCCTGGCCGGCCAGGAAGATTACCTGGAGGCCTGGGAGAAGATTATCCAGGAAAATCCCCTCCCCCGGGTTTGCGGCCGGGTCTGTTTCCATCCCTGTGAGGGATCCTGCAACCGCAAGGATTTGGACGAAGCCGTTTCCATCAATGCCCTGGAGCGTTTTCTCGGGGATTATGCCTACCAGTCGGGAAAACGATTCGCTGCCCCCGAGCAGAAGAGAAAAGAAAAAATAGCCATAATCGGCTCTGGCCCGGCAGGCCTGTCCTGCGCTTACCACCTTGCTTCACTGGGCTACCGGGTTACCATTTTCGAAGCCCAGCCCAAATTAGGAGGGGTGCTCCGCTACGGCATCCCGCCCTACCGTTTGCCCAAGGACATTCTTGACCAGGAGATAGAGAACATACTCTCCCTCGGAGTGGAAGTTAGGGCCAGCACGGCTCTGGGCGCTGAAGTGAAATGGGCAGACCTGAAACAGTTCGATGGACTGTTTCTGGCCACCGGCGCCTGGAAGAGCTTGCCTCTGAATATCCCCGGCGAAGAAGCGGAAGGAGTACTGTCCGGACTGGAATTTTTAAGGAAAGTTAATTCCGGGGAGGCCGTTGCACTCGGGCAGCGGGTGGCCATCATCGGCGGGGGAAACACGGCCATGGACGCAGCCCGGTCTGCCCTGCGTCTTGGAGCCGAACCTTTGATCATCTATCGCCGGACCAAAGAAGAGATGCCCGCCTGGGAGGAAGAAGTGGCCGAAGCCGAAGAAGAAGCCATCGAATTCATATTCCTCAGCTCGCCGGTAAAAATCCTCACCGAGAACGGAAAAGTAAAAGGAATTGAATGCCTTAAAAATCTTCTGGGCCCCCCCGGCAAAGACGGCCGCCGGCAGCCTCAACCCATCGCCGGCTCCAACTTCGCCCTGCCGGTCGATGCGGTCATCTCCTCCATCGGGGAAACACCTGACTTTTCCTTCTTGCCCGGTGAACTGGGGAAATCCGCCGGGTCCCTTTCCGTGAATGAGGGGGGGGCCACCTCCCTGAAGAATGTTTTTGCCGGAGGAGACATCATTGACCAGCCCAGGACCGTGTCCTATGCCATCGGATCCGGAAAGAAGGCGGCCATGGCCATTGATGCCACCCTGCGGGCTAAAGAGCTCGAGGAAGCCCTGCGGCGGGCGCGAAGGGGGAAAAAAGGCAGTCTTTCCATGGCCAGCTACAGAAATGGAAGTCTGGATAGCCTCGGGCAAGAAGTGGTTGAGTTTTCCGAGCTGAATACCGCTTATTTCAAGCGTCAGCCGCGGAGGGCCAAGGAAAAAATTTCTGGCTTGCAGCGTGGTTCCAATTTTTCCGAAGTAACTCTTGGTTTATCTTCCATAGCCGCCAACGATGAGGCCAAGCGCTGTTTTAATTGCGGGGTCTGCAACCTCTGCCACAACTGCTTTATCTACTGCCCGGACATGGCCATCTCCGCCCGGCCGGACAAGTTAGGGTATGAAATCAACTATGACTACTGCAAGGGATGTTGCATCTGCGTGGAAGAATGCCCCCGCGGGGCCATCTCCGTGGAGGTGAAGAGATGAAAAAGCTACTCACCGGAAATTCGGCGGTCTCCTACGGCGTCATGCTTTCCCGGGCCGAGGTTATCTCCGCTTATCCCATCACTCCCCAGACGACTATCGTGGAGGAACTATCGGAGATCTGTTCAGACGGGCGACTCAAAGCCAAATTCATCCGGGTGGAATCCGAGCATTCCGCGCTGGCCTGTGTGTCCGCAGCTTGCGCCACCGGCGCCCGCGTCTTCACGGCCACCTCATCGCACGGCCTGGCCTACATGCACGAGATGCTCCACTGGACCTCCGGCACGCGCCTTCCCGTAGTCATGGTCAACGCCAACCGGGCCATCGGCTCTCCCTGGAACATCTGGTGCGACCACAGTGATAGTCTATCCCAGCGGGATACAGGCTGGATCCAGCTCTATTGCCAGAGCGCCCAGGAAGCGCTGGATACGGTCATTCAGGCTTACCGGATCGCCGAAGAGGTCCTTTTGCCGGTAATGGTCCTGGAAGATGGCTTCTTCCTCTCCCATACCTCTGACACAGTTGATGTTCCCGAACAAAAGGAAGTGGATGCTTTTTTGCCTCCTTATCGGCCCCGCTACAAGCTCGACCCCGCTGATCCGCACACCTTTAACATCATGGCCGACCCCGCTCTCTTTATCTCTTTTAAGCATGAAGCCCAGAAGGCCATGGATGAGGCCCAAAAAGCCATCCTGCGGGTGGACCGGGAGTTTAAATCCCGCTTTGGCCGGAGCTACGGGTACATGGGTAAAGTCCACCTAACTGATGCCGATGTGGTGCTCCTCACCATGGGCACAGCCGCCAGCACTGCGCTCGAGGTCATCGAGGCCATGCGCAAGCAGGGCAAAAAAGTGGGACTTTGCCGTCTGCGTATGTTCCGTCCTTTTCCGCAAGCCGCGCTTTGTAAGGTCTTGAGCAAGGCCAAGAAGATTGCCGTGCTCGACCGGGACAATTCCCTGGGCGCCGGCGGTATCGTCGCTCAGGAGCTGAAGGCTGCCCTCTACAACTTGCCCCGAAAACCCAAGGTTTTCGAATTCATTGCCGGCCTGGGCGGCAGGGACATCACCCCGTCAACAATCCAGGAAATACTCGAATATACAATAAAAAATCCGAGCCCCAATGGGCTACCGGTCTGGATGGGGGTGCAGAAATGAAGGCCAAAGAGTTAGTTGAAGAATACCTTGACTCTGGTCATGGCTGCTGTCCGGGTTGCGCCATGCCCATTGTTTTGCGCACGGCCTTCCAGGCCCTGGGCGGACAAACCATCGCCGTCATCACGGCCGGCTGCTTTGGAACCATCTCCGGAACGTTTCCGGCCTCGCCCATCAAACTGGCGGCCTATAACACTCCCTTCCCCTCTACCGGGGCAGCGGGTTCCGGTGTGCGGGCTGCCCTCGATAGTAAAGGGGACACGAAAACCACGGTCATAACCATTGCCGGAGATGGAGGAACTTTTGATATCGGCATTCAGGCCCTTTCAGGCGCGGCCGAGCGCAACGATGATTATATTTTTATTTGCTATGACAATGAAGCTTACATGAATACCGGAATCCAGCGTTCGTCGGCTACGCCCTGGGGAGCCTGGACAACCACGACGCCCTCAGCTAATCTGAAGAATCAACCCAAGAAGGACATCGTCCAGATCATGGCCGCCCACCGCATTCCCTACATGGCCACGGCCTCTATCGCCTACCCGGAAGATTTCATCCACAAGATTAAGAAGGCCAAAGAAACGCGGGGATTCAAATTCATCTATGCTTTTTCTCCCTGCCCTGTGGGATGGCGTTTTCCCGCGGAATTAACCATCCGTCTTGCCCGGCTGGCCGTGCAGGCCAGGGTTTTTCCCCTTTACGAAGTGGAAGAAGGCGAGCGGTACACCCTTACCGTGGAGCCCGAAGGAATTCCGGTTAACGAATATTTGAAACCCCAGGGACGGTTTGCCTTCCTGCGCGAGGGAGACCTGGAGCGCATCCAGGAAAACATTGACAGGGGATGGAAGCGGCTGATGAACCGCATGATGAGTCGAACGGACTGATGGACTTCAAAAAAGAAATCCGGGCATTTTTCTTTTTCATATTTTCCTCCATGGTCCTGGTCTTTCCTCTTTCAGCCCAGGAAAGAATCATCGGGGAGGGAGAACACAGGGGGTTCATTGTTAACGAGGGGCGGCAGGTTTTTAAGGTCAGCCCGATCAAACCCGGACAGACCATTCAGGTCTTTCTCTCCCCCCATTGGATCATCGAAACGGGTGGGAAGGTCGAATGGAATTTGGCGGATCAGGATGAGGTTCGCTTGCAAGCAAGCAGTAAGACCAACCCCGAAGTTGAACCCGCCATCCTGGAATGGACCTCCAATTCCCAACCCAGGCCGTCAGCCTACACCATCAATGTTCTCGGGATGGGAGGCTCCTTCTCCGGGGAGATTCTCGGTCAATTTACCATGCAGGTTTATTTATGGGATCAAAATGACGGCAACGCCGGAACGGATGCCCCCGAAACCTACGAGAAGGCTCTACTGTTACCGGTCTCTGAACCCGGAACCTACCTTTTCGAAGAAAACTTCATTAGCGGAACGGCGGATGTTTACGACATCTTCAAAATCAATATCAAACCAAATCATTCCTTAACGCTCAAAGCCACTCCCCTCCACTGGCAGGGCAGCGGCCAGAAAAGCATCGTGCGCTGGGAGTTTTTGAATAAATCCTTCCGTCTTATGAAAGGGGGCAGCAGTCCCTTTCCCCAGCTTACACCCTTTGCCGTAAAGGTTTTTCACCCCCAGGTCAAGGCAGAGACTAAACCCGCTCTCTTCTACCTCCTGGTAAAAATCGAGGGGGAAGTCAGCTTAATCTATACCCTTCAGGCGGAGATGAAAGAAGGACGATGAAAGAAGCTGAACTTATCTTCAAAAAATTCGGGCATCACTATCCTTCCGGCACGGTCCTCTTCCAGGAAGGACAGCCCTGCGCCGGAATGTTCATCATTCAAAAAGGCCGGGTGCGCCTGTTCAAAACAATCGGCGCGAAGG
The DNA here is from genome assembly GCA_016875165.1 of Deltaproteobacteria bacterium. Lineage (GTDB taxonomy): Bacteria > Desulfobacterota > SM23-61 > SM23-61 > SM23-61 > JAHJQK01. The sequence goes on along the minus strand of VGSF01000097.1, from coordinate 6,171 downwards.
AATTCACCATCGACCTCTTAGGGCCGGGCGATTTTTTCGGGGAGCTGGCCTGTCTGGTGGATCAACCGCGGGCCATCAACGCCGTGGTGGAGGAGGATAGTGATCTTCTGCTCATCGAATCCGAGGTGATAACCCATTTATTCCGGGAAAATACCGGCATGGGCTTAAAGGTTCTGACCAACCTTGCTTCCCGGCTGAGGAAGGCCTACGAGATTATTGAAGGGCTGATCGAAGAAGTCGACCAGTTAAGGGAGAGAAGGTCAGGATGATCAAAAAGCACGAGCAGCTCTTCTGGAAGTTCGGCAAAGATGTTCCCAAAGGAACCATCCTCTTCCGCGAGGGCGACCTGGGAAGGGATATGTTCGTCATTCAGAAGGGGAAGGTGCAGGTAAGGAAAAAGGTCGGGAACGCCGAAAAAGTTTTAGCTGAACTCTCCGAGGGAGAATTTTTTGGAGAGATGGCCTTGTTAATGGGAATGGACCGGTCAGCGACGGTGGAGGCGATCGAAGACAGTAAAATTCTGGTGGTCAGCCCGGACAATTTTGAGAGCCTCCTCAAGAGCAACATGGACATCGCCTTGAAGATGTTGAAAAAAATGGCCTCCCGGCTTCGGGCCCTGGATGAACATTTAGAGTTGGCCATTCTCGAAGCCAAAAAAGAAAAGCCCTCCGACTGAAAATTGAAAAGCCCTCTTACAAAAGGAGGGCTTTTCAATTACTGATAGCTAATAGCTTTTAAATGGTTACAGGTTATTGGTGTTCCTGTAAGCCCTGGGTTTTTAATACATCCCTTCCATTCCGCCGCCTCCCGGAGGCATGGGCGGGAATTTCTCTTTTTCTTTGGGTCTCTCGGCCACCATGGCCTCGGTGGTAAGCAACAAAGAAGCTACGGAAGCGGCATTTTGCAAGGCCGTGCGCACCACTTTCGTGGGGTCGATGATTCCGGCCTTGACCATATCCGTATACTCCTCTTCCTGAGCATCAAAGCCCATATTGCCCTTTTCATTCTTAACTTTCTCGATGACGATGGACCCATCGTGCCCGGCATTCTGGGCGATCCAGCGGATGGGCTCCTCCAGGGACTTTTTCAGGATGTTCAGGCCAAACTGCTGCTCTTCAGGAAGTTTCATTTTTTCCAGGACCGGCAGGGTGCGCAGGTAGGCCACGCCGCCGCCGGCGACGATCCCTTCTTCCACGGCTGCGCGGGTGGCATTCAAAGCATCTTCCACCCGGGCTTTCTTTTCCTTCATCTCCGTTTCCGTGGCGGCGCCGACATTGATCACGGCCACTCCGCCAACCAGCTTGGCCAGCCGCTCCTGTAATTTCTCCCGGTCATAATCGGAAGTGGTCTCTTCGATCTGGGCCCGAATCTGCTTCACCCGGCCTTCGATGGCCTTGGAATCTCCGGCGCCTTCGACGATGGTAGTATTGTCCTTGTCGATGGTAATCCGTTTGGCTTTGCCCAGGTCTTTAAGGGAGATGGATTCCAACTTCACGCCCATTTCCTCGGAGATCATCTGCCCGCCGGTTAAAGTGGCGATGTCTTCCAGCATGGCTTTCCGCCTGTCCCCAAACCCGGGAGCCTTCACCGCGGCGCACTTCAAAGTACCCCGGAGCTTATTCACCACCAGCGTTGCCAGAGCTTCGCCTTCAACTTCCTCGGCGATGATCAGGAGGGGCTTACCCATTTTGGCAATCTGCTCCAGAACCGGAAGCAAGTCTTTCATGTTGCTGATCTTTTTCTCGTTGATTAGAATCAGGGCGTCTTCGAGCACCGCTTCCATTTTTTCGGGGTTGGTCACGAAATAAGGGGAGATATACCCTCTGTCAAACTGCATGCCCTCAACGATGTCCAGGGTAGTTTCCATGGATTTGGCTTCTTCCACGGTGATCACGCCTTCTTTGCCGACCTTGGCCATGGCTTCGGCAATAATATTGCCGATGGTCTCGTCGTTATTGGCTGAGATTTTCCCTACCTGGGAGATTTCTTTTTGTTCTTTGGTGGGTTTGGAAAGCTTTTTGAGCTCATCAACAACGGTCTCCACACCCTTCTCGATCCCTCTCTTCAACTCCATCGGGTTATGGCCCGCCGCCACCAGTTTGGATCCTTCCCGGTAAAGGGCTTGGGCTAAGACCGTAGCCGTAGTAGTTCCATCACCGGCTACGTCAGAAGTCTTGGAGGCTACTTCTTTGACCATCTGGGCCCCCATATTCTCGAATCTATCTTCCAGTTCGATTTCCTTGGCCACAGTTACGCCGTCCTTGGTGACCGTGGGAGACCCGAAGCTCTTCTCCAGGATGACGTTTCGGCCTTTAGGCCCCAGGGTAACCTTCACCGCATCGGCCAGGGTATTTACGCCCTTGAGGATGGATTCCCGCGCTTTTTGATCATAACGTATTTCTTTTGATGCCATTGTTTCATTCCTCCTTTAAGGTACAATGATTATTTCTCGATCACGCCTAAAATGTCGTCTTCGCGCATGATCAAATGTTCTTCACCGTCAATTTTGACCTCGGTGCCTGAGTATTTGCCAAAAAGAACCCGGTCGCCGACTTTGACGTCGAGGGGCTGGATCTTTCCGTCCTCAAGAACTTTTCCCTTCCCCACAGCGATAATTTTGCCCTCCATGGGCTTTTCTTTGGCGGTTTCGGGAATAATAATCCCGCCTTTGGTTTTTTCTTCCTCTTCCACGCGTTTGACAATGATCCGGTCTTGAAGTGGTCTAATTTTCATCTTTTTACCTCTCCTTTCTACAGTTTAAATTGTCGGTTCTTTCCGACTTAAAAGCAAAAAACCTCCTTTCATTTTGATTATGTCAATTTGTTTCATATTGAGTTCCTTAACCGGGGGTCTTCATCCATTACCGGCAGGTGTTAAACTGGCAGGGGAACAATTATCCCGCAAATTATTAGCACTCATTTTTAATGAGTGCTAATACAATATAATGCCCTCCTCTGCAAAATGCAAGGGAAAAAATTCAAAGCCATAAAATTTTTTGCCTCTGCCAAGCGTCTTTTCCACTTTAGGGCTGTTGCCTTCGGTTTCGTTATATGTTAATTTTATTGATATTTAGTAGGAGTGGCTCTTATGAAATGAAAGCCCCAAAAAAATGATTTCTGTGGAAACAAAAAAACAGGAGGCGCCGATGGTAGGAATTACGAGTTATGGAGCATACATTCCCAAGTATCGGTTGGGACGTGATGTCATAGCCAAAGCCTGGGGACCCCGGTTCATCTCCGGGGAACGTTCCGTGGCTAATCATGATGAAGACAGCCTGACTATGGGGGTGGAGGCGGCCTTAAACTGCCTTAAGGGGATTGATCCTAAGTCGGTGGATGGGTTGATCTTCGCCTCCACCACATCTCCTTATTTAGAGAAACAGGCTTCAACTCTGATAGCCACAGCCGTGGACCTCACCGCGGAGATATTTACAGCAGACCAACTTTCCTCTATTCGGGCGGGAACGGCCGCTTTGAAATCGGCCATAGATGCGGTCAAAAGCGGGAGCGCCCAAAATATATTGGTGACCGCGGCAGACACCCGCCGGGGCGAACCCGGCTCGGACTCCGAGCAGCTCTTCGGAGATGGGGCGGCAGCAGTGATGGTCGGCTCCACGGCAGTTGCGGCTTCCATAGAGGGGGTATACTCCATCTCCGAGGAATTTATGGATGCCTGGCGGAAACAGGATGATGCCTTTCTGCAAAAAGGGGATGCCGCCTTCGTGCAGGCTTACGGTTGTGCCCGGATCACCAAGAATTGTGTCGAGGGCATCCTCAAAAAATATGAGATGAAAATCTCGGATATCTCCCAGTTTGTTCTCTCCGCTGCGGATGGTCGAAGTTACACCCGGGTGGTGAAGAGCCTGAATCTTCCTGCCGGGTCTTTCATGGAAGACCCGCTGTTGACCTCGGTAGGGGACACGGGAACGGCAGCGCCTTTGATGCTCCTGGCAGCCGCCCTGGAAAAGGCCAAGCCGGGTGAGCGTATTCTTCTTTGCAGTTACGGGGCGGGGAACAGCGATGCTTTTATCTTCCAGGTTACTCCGGAAGTGGAACGGTTGAGGGAGAGGCCGGGGGTGGCTGGTTACCTGGCTTCCAAGAAGCCCTTAACCAGTTACGAAAAATTTCTCAAATTTCAAGGCGCCCTTCCCGAAGATCCTCTGAAACCCTATTCTTCCTGGGCTTTGCTCTGGAAAGAAAAGAAACAAAACCTGCAACTCTATGGCACCCGTTGTATTAAATGCGGCACATTTGCCTACCCGAGGCGCAGGGTTTGTCAGAAATGTAACGCCAAGGATGATTACCAGGACGCCCGGCTTCCCCGAACAGGAAAGGTTTACACTTATGCCAAAGACCACCTTTACCCCAGTCTTGATCCTCCCACTGTTATGGTCGTAGTGGACATGGACGGAGGGGGTAGATTTTACGGACAGTTGACCGATAATGACCCGGCACAGGTTAAAATCGGCATGCCCGTGGAGATGACCTTTCGCCGCTTCCACCAGGGAGACGGGTTTTATAATTATTTCTGGAAACTTCGCCCAACGGAATAATATTTTTACCGCAGAGCAGGCAGAGGACATAAGAAATTAAATTACAAATTCCAAATCCCAAATAAATTCCAAACCCCAAATTTCAATGACCGAAACGTATTTTCTTTATTTGGAATTTGGGGCTTGTATATTGGAATTTTCCTCAGTTTTCTCTGCGCCCTCTGCGGTTAAGGTTTTGGTTTTTAAAAAAGGAGGGAGAGATGAGCATCAAAGATAAAGTGGCCATCATCGGCGTAGGGTCAACAAAGTTTGGCGAAAATTTTGAAATGACTTACCAGGATATGGCCCTGGAAGCGGTGTACGAAGCATATGCCGACGCGGGTTTGGAAACAAAGGATATGGATGCGGCCTGGATAGGAACCCTTTCTCCAGGGCTTACCGGCCTGGAAGGGGATGCTGGAGCTTCTCTGGCCGAGCCCTTGAACTTCTATCCCCGCCCGGTGACCCGGGTCTCGGCCTATTGTTGCTCGGGAATGGAGGCGGTTCGGAATGCGGCTTTCGGCGTGGCCTCGGGGGAATACAAGATGGTCCTGGCTGTGGGCGTGGAAAAAATGCGCGAGGTTCCGCCCCGGGGGAGTTTAGTGGCCCGGCACATCCACGAGACCCATCCGGTCATCTCCAAAGGAAGGACGGCCCCGGGGATTTTTGCCCCCATTGCCACCCGCTATTTTCACCAGTATGGATACGGCAAGGAGACGTTGGCCAAAGTGGCCGTGAAGAATCATTACAACGGATCGTTGAATCCCAAGGCGCATTTCCGCTCTACTATCACCGAAGATACGGTTTTAAAAGCCCCTATGGTGGTGGACCCGTTAGGCCTTTTCGACTGCTGTCCAACAACAGACGGGGCGGCCGCAGCCATCCTGACTACGCCGGAAATTGCCCGCGAACTGAAAAAAGATTACATCCTGATCAAAGGAATGGGCCTGGCCGTTACCTACGGTTACTTCAGCATGGCTTTCCAGGAGGACAATGATTTTTTAGGCTTCAAATCCACTCGTGAGGCTGCGGCCATGGCTTACCGCCAGGCCGGCATAAAAGATCCCCGGAAAGAGATCCACGTGGCTGAGGTGCACGACTGTTTTACGATAACAGAGCTGGTGAATTACGAAGACCTGGGATTCTGCGGACGGGGCGAAGGAGGAAAACTCATTGCTGACGGGATAACGGCGCTGAACGGAGAACTGCCGGTTAATACCAGCGGAGGACTGAAATCATGCGGCCATCCGGTAGGCGCCACAGGGGTTCGCATGGTGGCGGACGTGGTCAACCAACTGCGGGGACGGAGTGGAAAGCGCCAGGTAAAGAAGGCCGCCATCGGCCTCACCCATACTCTGGGCGGTCCGGGGTCAATTGCCTGCGTCTTTGTCCTGGGCCGGCCGTAAAAAAACATCCACCGCAGAGACCGCTGAGATAAACATAATAAAACCCAAGAACCATCATCCAGTTGCTTTTGTTGTATATTAAAAAAAAAGGGTCTTCTCCAAATCGTGTGGGTAAATTTTAATGAAAAATAGGAGTTATCCATAGGGAGGTAGAGAAGCGGAGAGATTTTAGCCGACCCCAAAATGAGGTCGGCAGCCCCGCCTTGCGGGGCAAAATCTCGCAGCAGAACGTAG
>VGSF01000096.1 GCA_016875165.1 Deltaproteobacteria bacterium | reverse complement strand
AAAGATCGTTTCCTCCGGAGGAGGCGGGGGTTCTTGCCCGCCCCATATGCGGAGAAATAAGCGCCTTATGATTCCAAGCGTTACGCTCTGGCCCCCGGCCCCTGGAATTCCTTGGCCCTTACAACACACCTTTTTTCAAAGAGCTAAAGTGTTACGGAATTTTGACTTTTTACAACGTCATCATAGATTAATGGTCCAAAAAATCAATTTGTAATTTATCCTGCTAAAACCCTTTCGGCCTTCCCATATTCCCGGGCTGCCTTAAAGAACAACTGGACTCTTTCCGTGGTGGCATTGTAAGAAAGCTCACAGCCGGAGGATATAATGTAGGCCCCTCCAGGAGCGGCCGCATGGAGGCACTCTTTCACGGAAGTCTCCATCTCTTCCGGAGTTCCGCTGACAAAAAGGGAAGTGGCCACGTTTCCCACCAAAACGATCTTCTTCTTAGAAACTTCCACCAATTTTTTTAAAGAAGAAGGGCTGTCCAGGCTCAACGCCACAATGCCCAACTCTACCAGATCTTCCATAATGGGGTCGAGGTAGCCGCAGACGTGCAAGGATAAACCAGTTTTTTTCTCCCGGAAAAACTGGACAATTTCCCTATGATAAGCTTTTATGAATTTCCTGTAGAGCGCCGGAGAAATGAGGCTGCAGGAGGATGCGGCTTCTCCCATGGTCAGAGATAATCCGGTTTGTATGATCTGGGAGCCCAGGATTTTCGTAACTTCTGTGGTAAATTGCATCAGCTCATCCACAAAGAGGGGATCATCGGCCGTGTCGTAAATCAACTCTTGAGCGCCCCTCAGCGCCGTAGCGATGGTCCATGGCCCGGTCACGGTTCCCGACAAGGCCGGACCTTTCAGGGCATGGACTACATCCAGGCAGGCTTCTATATATAAAGGAAATCTTCCGCTGCTTTCAGGCCGGGGGAGGTTCAGGGTTCCAAGAGCAGACTTCTGCGCCAGGACATGCCTCTTCACCTGCGGCACGCCATCGGCGGGAAAGTCCAGGAGCGCGCCCGAAGCTTCTGCTTCCATAAATATGTCCCAGGAGACATCCACGCTGTCAGGCTTAAAAAGCTCGTAACAGGCCAGGGTGGCCTCGGCCAATTTTCCCCCATCGGCCCAGTAATCCTTGAGCGCGCATCCTATCACTTTCGCCCTGAATGGCCCCAGAATGATCCCGATGGGAATTCGGTCGGCAATCGACCGCTTCAAGCAGGCCCGAATCCGGTCTCTCCCGGTGATCTCAGACATTTTGCTCCCTCCCTCAAGAAGGCAACGCGCCTAGCCTAAAAAATGTTAGAGTAACTTTTTCTCATTCTGTTCTATGGGTTCTTTCTTTCCCTGAACCCTGTTCGCTTTGGGCTATGTCCATTGCATAGGAATTTCCTTTTTTCAACTTTAGTGTAGCCTGCAGCTAAATCACTTTAGAGTTTTAACACTTATTCTTTACTTTTTCTGCATCACTTTAGCCCTTTGAAAAAAAGTGGGGCGTAAGGTCAGAGAGAATCCATGGTCCGGGGGCCTGGGCGGCCCGCTTGGAATCACAAGGCGCTGATTTCTTCGCGGGTGGGGCGGGGAAAACGCCCCCCGCCTCCTCCGGCGGAAACGAGCGGGGTTCTTCGTTGCCAACCGGAAACCCGGCCGATGCTTCCGGCGCGTTCCACCCAGACCCCCGGACCTCAACAAAGGTGGTAAAACCACTTTTTCAAACCGCTAAATTGATACCTTTTTTTTAATCATTAGTTTAAAACTCTGTGATCTCTGTGCCCTCTGTGGCTAATTTTAATTTATTTGCGTCTTTTTCAAATTGGCAAAAAGGCCACGCAAAAAATCCAGACCGATGAAAGAAGCAAAAAAGTTAGGAGGCAATAGCCCATGATATCCCGTATGGAAAGGCCGCAGATTCCCAATAAGGGGATAGCCCAGAAGGGTTGGATGAGATTGCCAATGACCTCTCCGGCTGTAAAAGCGTTGATGGCCCGGGGGATGGCTGCGCCCAGGTCCTGGGCGGCCTTGATAACCAGCGGACCCTGAATTTCCCAGATCGCTTCCGAAGTGGGAACGAAGAAATTAACCAGGACCGCATCGAGGAAAACCCACAAGGGATAAGTCGCCGCCGTGGAGCTGGCCACAAACCATTTGAAGAGGATTGCCGCCAGGCCTGATGAAGCCATCATCCCTTGAATGCCGGCATAGAAGGGAAATTGGACGATAATTCCAAAAACGGGGCGGCCTGACCTTTCCATCGACTTTAAAAAGCGCATAGGGGTGCCGTGCAAGGAAATGGCCAGGAAAAGGAGGACGAAATTGAGAATATTTAAGTTGAGGTCAAACCCCCGCCCGTAGAACCAATAAACGATGTAAGAGAACCCCATGATCGATATCAGCCAAACCGGCCAGCGGCTGTGCTCCAACCAGACGCCCAGGGGTATCCTTCCCCTTTGCTTCAATTCTTTTTCGGCAATCAGGGAAGTTAGTTCGGCCAGGTCTTCTTCCTCAAAACGCTTTAAATTTTCCGGGTCGGGAGGAACGACATCTGCTTCTTTGGGGCAGATCATACCCATCAGAATTATCACCGAGATGGTTCCCAGAGCGAATCCTGAAAGAGCCATAGTGCTGAAAGACGTCTGGGCCAGGGGAATGATCCCGATGGCTTTCTCCAAAGTATGCCCTGCCTGGCTAATGGCCAGGGGCTCGTGAGCAAACGCGCCGAAAGTTCCGGCGCACATCCCGATATATGCGCTGGCCACCAGCAGGGGATAATCGATGTTGGGAATTCTTCTGCCCATCTCCCGGGCTAAGAACGCTCCGGCGACGATCCCGATGCCCCAGTGCAGCCAGGAAAAGGCAGCAACCAGGGCTATCATAAACATGATCCCGGTGCGGGGAGTTTTGGGGATAGCCGCCAACCACCGTAAAATTTTCTGGCCCGCAGGAATGCTGGCCACGCTGAAGCCAGCTAAAATCATCAGGACCATCTGCATGGAAAAAGCCAGGAAGTTCCAGAACCCCCCGACCCAGAACTTGACCATGTCGAACGGCCCCTGATAGGCTAGAAAGATTCCCATTAAATAGGCAACGAAGGTAAATAGGAGGGCCAGGAGAAAGGAGTGGGGAATAAAGAAGGCCAAACAGGAGTTCAGGGTTCTGGCGCCCTTTTGTAACAAAGCGGTTTTAAAAATCATTGCCAATACATTTGCTTCCCCCGCGAGTTCGATCTGCGTGGGGCTCAGATTTTTTGGTTATTGCCGAATCAACTATAAATACCCCATGAGTCAAAAGTCAATAAAAAAGAAGCTGCATGAATGTTGACAAAATAACATCCATAAGGTATAGGTGAATAGTCGTTCATTTTGCAGCTGCCGTATTTATCTGCGAATGTAATCAAGGCCAGTTAGTGAAAATAAACCTATTGTTTACACTTCTGGCGGATTACTAAAAAGGGCTTTTAAACCTGGCGTTGCCCAAAGTTTGGAGGGCTCGGGATGAAGAAGCAATCCTCCGGATATTTATTGTTTTTCAGGCAATGAAGGTATTGGGAAGAATGTCAACCTGAAGGCATTCCCTATAAAATAACCAAAATCAAAAGGAAAGGAGTTTTTTTATGGCCCAGAATGTAACTGCTCCCATGGTGGGGAAGATCGTGGACATTAAGGTAAAGGTAGGCGACAAGGTTCAGGAAGATGACGAGGTGGCCGTCCTGGAGGCCATGAAGATGGAGATGCCCATTGTGGCCCCTATATCCGGCGTGGTCAAAGATATCCGGATATCCGTCGGCCAGACTTGCGAAACCGATATGGTCATGATGGTGATCGAATAGAATATTAAATTAGCCACAGAGGACACAGAGATCACAGAGTTTTAAAAAATCCTGAAAAGGATCAAACAAAGAGCACCCGTTAAGCGCTTAAAACGAATTAAAATACTATCCAAAGATATTTGAAATTTCCATCTGATCCCCTCCCCCTTTGATGGGGGAGGGTGAGGGTGGGGGTGAATAGAAAAATGATCCCCCTCCCCTTCATCCCCTCCCGCCAGGGGAGGGGAGATTTTAGGGATATTATTAAAGTCTGAGAAGAAAATTCTCAGATTGAAAGATGTAAGAATCTATGCTTTTTCCGCGACCTTGCGCGGAAAAAGTGGCCCGCCTCAGGCGGGCAGCGAAAAAACCTGAAATCCTTCCTAACCCCTCTTTGGCAAAGGGGGAAAGGGGGGATTTATCGACAGACATTTCTTTCTTACAAACATGTTTGTATTAGTGAGGCGCTAAGCGCCTAAAAGTTGATGGAGTCGTAAAAAGTCTGAAAAGACGCTTTTCTGTCATTCCGGCCCCGTATCAAGTACGGGGTAAACTCCAGCCGGAATCCAGTCCTTTCAATTAGTTATAAGTTTTCTGGACTCCGGTTTCCACCGGAGTGACGACTTTTTACGAGATCATCAAAGTTGCCAAAAAGGAAATTCCTATGAAATCAAGGTGGCTCATAGGAATTAGTTCATAGCTCTTAGGCTTCTGCTATCAGCTATGAGCCATCAGCCGCTAGCTATGTGCTCATAAGGAGGAAAAAATGGATTTCAAATTGAACGAAGAATTACAGGCTATCCGGGATACAGCCCGTGACTTCGCTGAAAAAGAGATCGCTCCCTTTGCGGACAAATGGGAAGTGGAACACTATTTCCCCCGCGAGGTCATCAAGAAGATGGCTGACCTGGGTTTTTACGGGACGCTCATCCCTGAAGAATACGGAGGAAACGGAATGGGTTTTCTGGCCGGGACGATCATCACCGAAGAAATTGCCCGGGCCAGCGCTTCCCTTAGGGTAACCTTTAACATGCAGACCTTCGGCCCGGCGCTTTCCATCCTGCGTTACGGCACCGAAGAGCAAAAGAAAAAATATATCCCCAAGGTGGTCTCCACCGAGATGATCAGCTGCTTCGCCATCACCGAGCCCAACGCCGGCTCGGACATCATGTCCATGAAGACTACGGCCATTCCCAAAGGGGATTATTTTCTTCTCAATGGATCGAAGACCTGGATTTCCAACGCCCAGGTGGCCGATCTCTGTATCCTCTATGCTTACCATGACCCGGCAGCCAAGAGTAAAGGTCTTTCCACTTTTTTACTGGACATGCACCTCCCCGGGATTACCACCCGGCCCCTGGACAAACTGGGCCTGCACTCCGCGCCCACGGGGGAAATCATACTCGAAGACGTCAAGGTCCCTAAGGATGCCTTGCTGGGTTCGCTGGGCGATGGCGTAAAACACGTATTCGGCTCCCTGAATCAGACCCGCCTTTCCTGCGCCGCCGGAGGGTTGGGGATTGCCCAGGCTTGCCTCGATGCTTCGGTCAAATATTGCAACGAGCGCGTGCAATTCGGGCAGCAGGTTGGTCAATTCCAGATGAATCAGGACATGATCGCCATCATGGCCACGGAACTGGAAGCCGCCCGTTTCCTGGTTTACCGCGCGGCCCTTCAGAAAGACGAAGGGTTATTGAACAACGTGCTGGAAACCTCCATGGCTAAATATTTTGCCGGGGAGGTAGCCGGAAAGGCCGCGGACTTCGCCATGAGGATTCTTAGCGCCTACGGATACTCCACGGAATATCCCGTAGCCCGTTATTACCGGGACGCCAAATCCATTGCCATCGTCGAGGGCACGGCTAACATCCAGAAGACCATCATAGCTTTGGACCAATTAGGATACCGCAAGGCGAATCGTTAAAGGAGGATTTTTGTCCATGGAAGAGTATCACGGCAAAAAATTCTTCCAGGCCATCGAATTTGACGCTGACGACAAAGTAGCCAGTTTCGTCCGCGATGACGTCATCCTCCCGGGACACCCGCAAATAGATCAATCGCTGTTTGGATTTGCTGGAAAATAAGTCTGAGCCCCGGCCCTGGAGGAAATACTCGAACATCAATTTGTAAAAATTTAGCGATTTGAAAAAATAGTATAAAAGCCTTTGTTGAGGGCCGGGGGTTAGAGCGGAACGCGCCGGAAGCATCGGTTGGGTTTCCGCTTGGCCACAAGGACAGAAGATCTTTTCCTCCGGAGGAGGCGGGGGTTCTTGCCCGCCTCATACGCGGAGAAATCAGCGCCTTATGATTCCAAGCGTTCCGGTCTGGCCCCCGGCCCCTGGAATCCCTTGGCCCTTACAACACCCTTTTTTTCAAAAAGCTAAAGTGTTCCAAAATTTTTAAAGGACAAATGTTCAGGTCTGGAGGGGAGGCCGCTCAAGCGGAGTTTTTCCCTCCAGATTTCTTTTTGAGTCGGAGTAATAAAGGAGGGTTTTATGCCGCAAGCCCTTGAGGACATCAAAGTCTTAGACCTTTCCCGGGTCCTGGCTATGCCATACTGCAGCATGATGTTAGGCGACCTGGGCGCAGAGATCATCCGGGTGGAACGTCCAGTCCTTGGAGATGAAACCCGCCACTGGGGTCCCCCCTGGGCCGGAGACCAAAGCGCCTATTACCTTTGCACCAACCGTAATAAGAAAAGCATCACCGTTGATCTGAAGAAGAAAGAAGGACAGGAAATCATCCGCCTCCTGGCCAGGAGGAGCGATATCCTGCTGGAAAACTTCCTCCCGGGCAATTTAGCCGAAATGAACCTAAGTTACGCAGACATCAAAGCCATCAACCCCAAAATTATCTATGCTTCTATTACCGGGTATGGGCAAAACGGCCCTTACCGGAACCTCCCGGGATATGACTTTATCATTCAGGCCCAGGGCGGCTTGATGTCCATCATAGGCGAAGCCGACGGACCGCCCATGAAAGCAGGGGTGGCCATTGTGGACATTACCGCCGGGTTATTTGCCTGCTCTGCCATTCTCGCCGCCCTGCACTTCCGGGAGAAAACCGGCGCCGGCCAACATATTGACATCGCCCTTTTAGACTCCCAGGTTTCCTGGCTGGCTAACCAGGCCAGCAACTATCTGATCTCCGGTAAAGTCCCCTGGCGGTCCGGCAATGCCCATCCCAACATCGTTCCTTACGAAACCTTTAAGGCCAAAGACGGAATCTACATCGCCCTGGGCGTTGGCAATGACAACCAGTGGCGCAAATTCTGCAAACTGGCCCGGATCGAACATTTGATGGACGATCCCCGTTATGCCACCAACCCCAAACGCGTGGCCAACCGGAAAGAGTTAGTTTCAATTCTTGATAAAATTTTCCTTGAAAATAATTCTGTTGAATGGCTCAAGCTCCTTGCCGAAGCGGAAATCCCATCCGGCCCGATCAACACCATCGACCGGGTATTCGCTGACCCGCAGGTTCTGGCGCGGGAGATGCTGGTGGAAATGGAGCATCCGCATACCGGCAAATACAGGGTCGTCGGCTCTCCCATGAAACTATCCGAAACCCCCGTGCAATACCGCATCCCTCCGCCCTTATTAGGGGAACACACCGCAGAGGTTCTCCGAGATGTGTTAGGCTACGACCCGACCAAAATTGATAGGTTAAAGGAAGAAAAGGTTATCTAACTTGAAACTTTCTTTCGGGCCGTTTTTCTTGCCACCCCATTTTTAAATGTTGTGTTGTCATCTCAAGCAGTTCTCCGGCTCGGGCGGAGGGGGCCTCTGGCTTGGCAAAAGAGGCGGCATTCCTTTCATGGGATACGGCGGGAGAAGGAATAGAATTCACTTATCAATCATTTTCCTTATCCGGCAATATCGAAAAGGTTTCCTTCCCGCCTAAAATCCTCCGTCATTTCCGGTAGGGGATGGGAGTAAGGCGTTCCCGGGCCGATTTTGCCGGCGCCAGAGGCCCCCTCCGCCCGAGCCCCAACAGAAGTAATTCTAAAAACTGGGGGGGTGGCAAGGCACGCTTTTTTATTGCCTTCAAGGTCAATTTGTGCTAAGAACAGGGGGAAATAAATCTTTTTACGAAGGAGGGCTTGCCATGTCAACGAGAAGACGCTTAAACATTTTCATGATCCTGTTAACAATCATTTTCACTTTTTCCCTTGGGAGCTTGGGGGAAGCCCAAACCAAGGGCGTGCGTCTTTCCATTGCTACAGGGGGAACAGGCGGTGTTTACTATCCCCTCGGCGGTGGAATGGCCCAGGTCATCTCTAAGTACATTCCCAACACAGAAGCCACCGCTGAAGTAACCGCCGGTTCTGTGGACAACTGCAAGCTCATCCAGACCGGAAAAGCGGAATTGGCTCTTATCATGGCCGACATCGGCTTCGATGCTTTGAAGGGCGAAGGAAGGTTCAAGGCCGGCGGAGCGATCCCCCTCCGGACAATCGGGGTGGTTTACTCCAATTACATGCACTTTGTCACCATGGAGGGATCGGGGATTAAAACCGTCTCTGACCTCAAGGGGAAACGGGTCTCCACTGGATCTCCGGGAAGTGGGACAGAAGTTAAAACCATGAGGGTTCTGGAAAGCTACGGGATTGATGGGGAGAAAGATCTTAAGCGGGATCGTCTGGGGGTGGCCGAATCGGCTGGCGCTCTCAAAGACCGAAAGATCGATGCCTTCACCTGGGACGGGGGGTTACCCACGGCCGCGGTTTTGGATATAGCAGCCACGCCGGGGATTAAGATAAAAATTTTAAACAACGCCGACTATCTTGAAAAAATGAACCAAAAATACGGACCGGTTTATTTCAAGCTCACCATCCCCAAAATTACTTACCCCCATATGGATGCTGACGTTTCGGTGGTCGGGGTAGCCAACCTCCTGGTCTGCCATGAAAAAATGGACCCCGCCCTCGCCTACAACATCACGAAATTCCTTCTCGAAAAACAACCCGAACTTGTGGCCGTGCATAAGGAAGCCCTGAACTTCACTCTGGCTACAGCCACGGTCGGGTCTTCTTTGCCCTTCCATCCTGGGGCCATTAAATACTACCAGGAAAAAGGAATCGTAATTAAATAACGAAACTAAGCCTTGCCTCTCCTTCCTTGCTGCCCTTTGATCCCCCGGGGGCGGCAGAAGGAGATTTAGCGCCTGCCTGCGGTTTCTTTGGGAGACCGGGGACCGGCCTGATCTTGCTACCGAGGGAAAGGAAAGTTGTTGATGGAGGAAGAAAGAAAATCCTCTTCCGTTAATGGGGAAGAACTGATCACTGAAGAACGGCTGAGAAAAGCCGAAGCCTTTATCGAGGAGGAAGAAGGACCTTCGCGGCGTTTGGCCGGGCGGATGGGAACTTTTATCACCATCGTCGCTGTGGCCATGTCCCTCATCCATCTTTACGCCGCCGTCGGGATTATCATGACCCAGATCCTCCGGGGGATCCACGTCATGTTCGTCCTCTTTTTAACCTTTCTCGTTTTCCCCTCTCTCAAACGCTTTCGGAACAGGATTCTCTGGTACGATTATCTCCTCTCCCTCCTGGGCGTGGCTGTCATCGTTTATATCTTTCTCGACTTCGAAGAGTTCATCTACCGCTCGGTGACCCCCACAACCTGGGATTTATTCTTCGGTGGTTTGCTGATTGCTCTGATTCTGGAAGCTAACCGCCGGACGACGAGCTGGATTCTTCCTTTTATCGTGGGCTCTTTCCTGGTTTATGCCTACATCGGGCCATGGCTCCCTTCTCCCTGGACCCATCGCGGGTACGGCATCGACAGACTTGTCGGACATATGTACATGACCCTGGAAGGGATTTTCGGGGTGCCCATCGATGTCTCCTCCACTTTCATCATCCTGTTCACCATCTACGGAGCTTTCCTGGAATTCTCGGGAGCGGGGAAATTCTTCATCGACTTTTCTTTGTCGGCCATGGGGGGCAAACCCACGGGGGCCGGACGCACGGTCACCCTGGCTTCGTTCCTTCTCGGAGGCCCCTCCGGCAGCGGCGTGGCCACAACCGTAACCTTAGGTTCAGTCGCCTACCCCATGCTGGCCAAAGCCGGATACAGCAAAGAAGCTGCCGGCGGCCTTCTCTCCGCAGGAGGCATCGGCGCCATTCTATCCCCGCCGGTGCTGGGAGCCGCCGCTTTTCTCATTGCCGAGTTTCTGAAGATTTCCTATCTGGACGTCATCATCATGGCCTCCATCCCGACCATCCTCTATTACTGGGCCATCTTCTGGATGGTGGAATTTGACGCCAAAAAATTCGGGGCCAAGACCATTGCCTTCGATCGAACCTATTCCTTATGGCAACTAACCCGCCTTTACGGGTTCCATTTCACTTCCCTCATTGCCATTGTAGTCATCATGGTTATAGGATTTACGCCCATCATGGCTGTTTTCTGGGCTACGATGATCGCCTTCGCAGTCAGCTTTATACGTCCGGATACGGCACTCGTCCCGAAAAAATTGATCAACGCCCTGCGCAGCGGCTCCATCGGGGTGCTCTCCGTGGCCACTACCTGCGCTTCCGCTGGAATCATCGTTGGCGTAGTAACTCTGACCGGCTTAGGGTTAAAATTTAGTAACATCGTCATCCAATATGCCGGGGGTAGTCTCCTTTTGACGGCCATCTTCACCGCTCTGGTGGTGTGGGTCGTGGGTCTGGCCGTTCCGGTAACGGCTTCATACATCATCTGCGCCGTAATTGCCGCCCCTGCCCTGATCAAACTGGGCGTTCCCGATTTTGCCGCTCACATGTTCATCTTCTATTACTCGATCCTCTCGGAGGTCTCGCCTCCCACAGCTCTTTCTCCTTTTGCCGCTGCTGCCCTCACTGGAGGAGACCCTTACAAGACCACCATGCAGGCCTGGAAATATACCCTGCCTGCTTTTCTCGTTCCCTTCAATTTTACCCTCCACCCTGACGGCGTGGCTTTGCTTCTCAAGGGATATCCGCTTATTATCATTTGGACCTTCATTACAGCCCTGGTGGGTATCTTTGCCCTGGCAGCCGGCATGGATGGATGGATGTTCAAGCGAGCGACTTCGTATGAAAGAGCGATTCTTATCGCAGCCGGGCTAACTCTGGTTTATCCGGCTCTGATCTACGACGCTATTGGCCTGGGATTGGTAGGCCTAGCCATCCTTTCCCAGAAAGTAATCAGAAAGGATGATTTATGATTGTTAGGTAGGGTGCAGATTAGCCAAAATTCAAAGTTAAGACAAGGAGGTGCCCAGGTGTTTAAAAAAATTCTGGTTCCCTTGGATGGTTCCCAACTGGCTGAAGGAATTCTGCCCAGGGTGGAGTGGCTGGCTAAATTCCATGGGGCAGAAGTAACACTTTTACGCGTGGCTCTGGTCCATACCTTTCCCGGATTAGATCCGGTTCAGCACCAGATAAACGTTGTCCGCGAGGCCGAAGAATACTTGGCCAAAATAGAGGCAAACTTGAAGAGCGTAGGAGTGCAGGTGAATTCCGTTGTCCGATACGGAAACGATGCCCAGGAAATCGTCGATCATGCCCGAGATCGCGGCTTCGACCTCATCGCCATGTCCACTCACGGACGTACCGGCATCACCCAGTTCGTTCTGGGAAGCGTGGCCAGCAAGATCATCCATACGGCCACCGTTCCCATTCTGCTTTGCCGAGTCTGTTGAACTATTTCACCATCTTTACTCAAACGGAATTTTGATCGGGATTTGCACGCAGCAAACCTGATCTTTAGGGGTGTCGCTCCGGGAAGGCATCTGCCTGAAACAGGAGGACTATAGGATGCCTCATCAACAACCCTCCATGCATTTCCGCAAACCATGTTGCCGCAAATCTAACCCTACTCAAAGTTGCGTTTGAACCAACGTTCCCTCTCCCACTGAACATTTTTCCTCTCACCCTCACTCCGTAGGCAGCCATTTAGACACCTTGCGGAACATCCCCCCTCACACGGCTCCTCATGGACCATAACCTGCGTGGTCGGGAATTTTTCTTGGATCCAAGCGGCGATCTGGTCGCTGATTCGGTGGGATTCCTGAATCGATATATCTTTGTCCATCATTACATGGAGGTCCACAAAACGGGTCGCCCCTGCCTTTCGAGTTCGCAGGTGATGAAATCCTCGGATCGGGAGTTGCAATCGACCGATTTCATTTCGAATCCATTTTTCTTCCTCGGGTATATTGGCGTCGAGCAGGTCCCGGCCGGATTGGATAGTCAATTCATAGGCTGTCCGTATAATCATGAGCGCTACGACGATGGCAGCGACCGGATCCACCCAGGTTAGAATCCTCCCTGGAAAAATTTTTCCCCCTGCGGCGATCAATGCCAATCCAGCCATAACTCCTACTGAAGTATATACATCCGTGCGTAGGTGCCAAGCATCGGCTATAAGTGCCACGGAATCCGTTTCTCTTCCCACCTTGAAAAGCCTCTGGGAAATGAATATGTTGACGACGGCAGAAAGCAGCATAACAGCAACGCCCAGGATGGCCATATCGATCGGTTGGGGCCTGATAAGCCTGAGAAACGCCTCGTATATTATCCACCCGGCGGCAATAAAGATCAAAAAAGCCTCGATCGCTCCGGAGATGTTTTCCACTTTGCCGTGACCAAAGGGATGACCTTCGTCAGCAGATTTGCTTGAGGTTTTGACAGCAAATAGGGCGATAACTGCTGCCAGGAGATCCACTCCCGAATGGATCGCCTCTGATATGACGGATACAGAACCAATAAGGATTCCTATGATCATTTTAAAAAGCACCAATAGGGTATTGGAAATGACCGAAAGCCAGGCTACGTTAATTTTTCTTTTATCTACATTCATGCCGTCTCCCCATATAAAAAAATCCCGTGGAACAAGAGTCCCACGGGATTATGTCTCCCGCTGCCATATATTTCAGGCCCGGCTCTTCCTCATCATAAAGAAGTGCCTGATCCAAAATCAGAATACTCTTAGGGCCACCGATTGTCAAGATAGAAAAATTCTGGAGTTTCCTGAGTTTTTCACGAGTAAAATATCCAACGAGTTTAAATGATTGAGGAAATTAAAAAATAGAAGTCGGAGGGGATTTTTTTGACAAAAATGGAGATTCCCGGGTTTAATATCCTCTATCAAACAAAAAACCTTATCTACAACAGTTTTGATTGTTTATAAAGAGGGGAGGGAGAAGAAGAGGACCGTTTCCTTAGGCGATCAATCTGGTCTTAAATTTCTTGAACCATGAACAACTCCGGTTATCCATACATAATTGCCCTCGATCCGATACATAATACGATAATATCCGTATATTATTTCCCTACAAGACTCCTGGCCTATTTCAGACATTACGCGGCCAAATAAAGGGAATTTTTGCAAACGATCTGTGATTTCAAATATCCGAGTCACAAATAGAGCGGCCCGGTCTATGGAATCTCTCGCAATATATTCAGCGAGCATGTCTATTTTGTTTAAATTGGGTCAATTGAAAGGGAATGCCCGTTCCGCCTTTTGTCGATTCTCCGATTCTCTGTTTCACCTATTTTGTCCCTTCCCCTTTTCTCTCCTTTTCGCCCTCTGCCCTGCGCCTTGTGCCTTAAGCCTTGATAATCTTGGACAGGTCCCACTCCACGGGCAGGCGCACGCGCTGGCCGGCTTTGGTTTCGAACAGGAGATAGCCATTGGCCAGGCCGAAGAGAAAGAGGTCCCTGGTAATCTCTACGTCTTTTTGGCAATAGGCGATCACTTCCCCAATCTTCCCTTCTTTAAACCATTGCAATGACTGTAAGCCATTGGCTGATTTCTCCATGTTCAGAGTCTTGTGGGCCAGATGATTGAGAGAGAGGCGGTAGCCCAACTTGCTGGTAATTTGCTGCAAAATATCAAAAGTTTTAAGGGTAGAAAACCCGAAGGAAGAATAGCCCCGAAGGACATTGTAATCGAAGTCGGCAATGTTAAACCCCACGATTAATTCCGCGGTCTTCAGTTTGGCGATCAGGTCATGGACGCCGTCTTCTTTGAACACATCAAAAGAACCTTTTAGGGAATCATAAATCACAGCCACGGCCAGGCGCATCAGGTGCTTGTTCTGCCAGCCGCCGACTTCTTCGGCGCTCCGCTGGGTTTCTATGTCCAGGAAAAGAACCCGGTGGCGGGAAATTTCTTCCTTGAGCCAGGCCGGGCGCCGGGTTGCCGCCATATCCCCCCTGGGATCGCTAATTTCAGAATCCACCGGAAGTAAAACAGCGGCAGATGAGGGAAACGGCTCTTTTCTAATTTTCTCTGCCCCTCTTTTTTCAGGTCCTTTTTCCCCCAATAACCACTCAAGGATGAATTTCGCAGCACGCTTGTCTAAGGGTTTGTTTCCCGACCCGCACTTGGGGGAATGGACGCACGAAGGGCAGCCGTCCAGGCAGGGACAATCCTGGATCAGGGAGAGGGTCTTTTTCAGAAGTTCTTCGAGCATGCCGTAGCCATACTCGGCCAGTCCCACGCCTCCGGGGTATCCGTCGTAGATGAAAATCGCCGGTTTTTCCAACTGAGGATGCACCGGGTAGCAAATTCCCCCCACATCATTCCGGTCGCAGAGGGCAAAAAGCGGGAAAAGGGCAATGGAGGCATGTTCCACAGCGTGAATCCCCCCCATAAAATGCAGCCCCTCTTCCTTCACCCGCTGGGATACCCCTTCCGGAAGGATAATCCAGAGTCCCATAGTTTCGAACACATGGGCGGGCATTTCCAACTCATGGACGCTAAGGAGATCCTGGCCGAAGATGCGCCGCTTCTCAAAGCCCCTGACTCTTTCGGTTACCTTTAATCTGCCGTAACAGGACGTGAACTGGGCCAGGTGCTGGGTGCGGACTACGGAGAGGATCTCCGTCTCCTTTTCCGAAAGCGCCCTCGTATAATAATCAACATCGGCTTGTTTTACCCAGACCTCCTTTTTCCCCTGGTCTAATTGAGTGACCAGGTACGGGTCGGCCTTATGCAGGTAAATCGCCCCCGGGTGGCCTTCGTTGTAAACCCTGGGCACATTGCTCTTCCCAATCAACCGTTTCGTTCCCTCCTCAAAGATGGTAAAGCCTTCTCCCGCGGAGCGAATGTCCACCATCCGGTGGGGGTTGATCCGGCGGGAAAACCACTCCTTACCGGAGGCGCTGCGCAGCAGTTCTCCTTCGGCAACCAGTTGATCGAGAAGGGCGCCGTAATTTTTTAGAGGGATAATTTCTTCTTCCATCCGCAAAGGAATTTCGGCGCTGGCGCAGATAAGATGCCTGGAAACGACGACGGAATTATCCGGGTCCACCACCGCGCTCTCAAACCCCCGCCCGAAGAAATCCTGCGGGTGGCGCATGAAATACTGGTCCAGGGCATCGGGCTGGGCGATTAAGGCCACCAGAGACTCCCGGTCCGTTCGCCCTACCCGGCCTCCCCGCTGCCAGGTAGCGGTTATCGTCCCCGGGTAGCCCACCAGGATACAAACATCCAAACCCCCGATATCAATGCCCAGCTCCAGGGCGCTGGTAGAGATTACCCCCAGGAGCTCGCCGGACACAAGCTTGGCTTCGATCTCCCGGCGCTCTTCCGGCAGGAACCCGGCGCGGTAAGAGCTCACCCGGCCTCTTAAATCCGGGCGATCCTGCAAAATCCAGGTGTGCAGTAGTTCCGTTATCTTCCTGGCCTGGGTGAAGGCCAGAGTGCGAAAGCCGTTATCAAGGCAATCCAGGAAAAGCTTGGCTGCCAGGGTATAGGGACTTCCCGTGGGATTCAAAAAAAGGAAATTCCTCCCGGCCCGCGGCGCTCCGCTTTCTTCGATAGCCTCGAAAGGAAGGCCGGTGAGCCTCTCAGCAAATGACCGGGGATTAGCGATGGTAGCCGAACAAGCGACGAACTGGGGTCTTGACCCGTAGAAGTCGCATATCCGCTCCATCCGGCGGATGACCTGGGCCAGGTGCGAACCGAAGATTCCTTTGTAAGTGTGCAGCTCGTCAATTATCACATACCGGAGGTTGCGGAAAAGCGCTTCCCACTGGGTATGGAAGGGAAGCAGGCTTAAGTGCAACATGTCCGGGTTGGTGATCAAAATCGCCGGGACGGATTCGCGAATTTTCCGCCGGCGGTAACTCGACGTATCCCCGTCATAAATTGCCGCGGGAAATTTGACTTGACCTTTGATCGGTAAGGTAAATTCCTTCAGGGCCTTCAACTGATCTTGCTCCAGCGCTTTTAAGGGGAAGATATACAGTGCTTTTGATTCCAGGGTTTCGAGGATGGACTCGATCACCGGCAGGGTGTAAGTCAGAGTTTTGCCGCTGGCCGTCGGCGTGGCCATGACCACGTTCTTGCCTTCCCGTATTTTTTGGATAGCCTTTGCCTGGTGGGAGTAGAGGGCGTCTATGTGCAGATTTTGCAGGGCCTGGTGCAATAAAGGCGGTATTGCGGTTTCCAGTTTCACCCATTGCCCCGCCTGAGAAGGAATGGCTTGATGACAAACCACCTGCGGTTTATAAAAACGATGTCGCTTTAAATTTTCGATGAACTGGAGCATAATAAAAAAACAGGTACCAATTTAGCGATTTGAAAAAATGTTATAAAAGCCTTTGTTGAGGGCCGGGGGTTAGAGCGGAACGCGCCGGAATCATCGGTTGGGTTTCCGCTTGGCCAGGAGGACAAAAGATCTTTTCCTCCGGAGGAGGCGGGGGTTCTTGCCCGCCCCATACGCGGAGAAATAAGCGCCTTATGATTCCAAGCGTTCCGCTCTGGCCCCCGGTCCCTGGAATCCCTTGGCCCTTACAACACACTTTTTTTTAAGAGCTAAAGTGTTCCAAAAACAGCAATCAGATCTCAATACAGAATTAATCCGCAAAAACCTTTAACTTTTTTCTTGAATTAATTTACCAGACATGGTAATAAAATACAAACAAAAGGGATGGAAGACGGCAGGAGAGGATGCGAGGAAAGAAGGGCCTTTTGCTGGGCGGGCTGGTGCTGGTGACACTGGGGCCCCTGTTAATTTTGGATAACCTGGATATCCTATCTTTCAAAGATACGACCTGGCCGCTTCTTTTGATGGCCATTGGCGTAGGCCTTTTCTTGATAAACCGGAAGACCCTAACTGGCTGGGTCGTAGGCGGTATCGGGGTCATTCTTTTCGTAGTTAATTTTGTCATCCATTTCTTCCCGGCCTTTGAGAACTGGACTTTCCTGGTCGGCCCCATCATCCTGATCATTATCGGTGTTCTTCTGCTTCACCGCTATTATCACGGCAGTCACGAACCTCAACCGTAAATTTTTGTAACAGGAGCCTCTTGCAAAAGTATTTTTTTGTGGTTCGACAAGCTTGTCCTGAGCGAACCGTTCACCCTTCGAGAACCTCAGGGCGAACGGTGAGTCGAAGGGCTCACCACGAACGGAAAAACTAAATAATTTCAAC
>VGSF01000095.1 GCA_016875165.1 Deltaproteobacteria bacterium | reverse complement strand
TCTTCTGGTAGATAAGCCTTTGAATGTCGTACTGGCCCAGAGAATAGGGTTTACAGCTACGGTTGGAGTGGATGATCAAGCCATCAACGTTGAACCTTTGCAGTAAATCAAGGATGCGCTCAACCATTAGATCAAGGCTGATGTTCAGGTAAGCGGTGGTATAGGCGAGAGCCAGACCATCCAGAGGATCCGCTGTATCCATTCCTTCGAAGACCCAGGCATTGGTGTAGGTGTCTGCAACCAGGCATGCTCCGTAAGAAGCAAAAAGATCGGAAAGCTCCCGCATCTTGTACCAGATGGGAATGTTATCCCAGAGGAGGCGAAATTTTTCTTCGGGCACTGCGCTTATTCCCCGGGGGATGCGTTCCTGAAGCTCATCCTTCATTTCCCGGTAGAATTGGGTAACTTCTGCCGTTCCCCGAAGGGTAACGATGGGAGCCATATTAATGAAGGCGTCAAAACAGCTCATGGGCGACGGACGGTTTGCACACTGATCCAGCACGTTTTTCCAGAGGATCGCTGCCTCTGCGGAATAACGTACGACCTCGGTTAGACGGCCCCGGTCGAATTTATTTCCGGTCTGCTTTTCTATGAAATCGATGAGTTCTTCAAACTGCCGGCGAACATAATCTATGCTTTCCGGGATTAGCTTGTGGTGTATGAACGGCGTGTCCAGAAGGAAAAGAGGGACGTTAAAAAGGCGGCTCAAGGCCTGGTACCACTTCAAAACAGTGCCGCAGATGTTATTACAGGCCAGTAAAAAGTCCGGCCGCGGCAGGCCGCCGATGGGGCTTTTCTTGGTGAGGACCGAGCCAATGTCGCCCCGGGCGTAGGAGCAGAGGTCCCGGGAGTAACCAAGGTTCTCGGCCACTTCGCAAAGCTCGACGGATATGCGGGAAGCGCCCAGCATGGCTCCGTGGTTTTCCGGGTAAATGGGAATAACATCGGCGGCGATGAGAAATTCGACCGGGCCGCCGCTGGTAATCCAGGCGATCTTCTTATCCGTGCCTTCGGCCATTTTGGCTCCCATATAATACCGAGTCATCAACTCCTTCATCTTCTGAGAAGCGCGCAGACGCTGCTTATCCTTGTCTTTTCCTGCCTCGGCCATCACTACCCCCTAATGAAAATAATTCAAAATTCAATATTCAAAATTTGATGCATTCGTAAAGTCTGAATCAGAGTTTTGGTCATTGTAATTTGTTTGATATTTGGTGCTTAAGATTCCAATGTCTCTACAAAAGCCCTTAATCGGGTTTCCATCGCCCCGATAGGCAACCCTCCTGGTTCGATCTCCAGGAGTAAGCTCTGAATCTTGTGCTCCTCGAGCTTTCCTTTGAGGTAGGGATAATCAAAGGCATGGGGATCGCAAAACTTGAGAAGGATGAAGACGACCCCCTGAGCTTGAGAGCCTTCGATCCTTTTGAGCAATTCCCCTGCCCGATCGATTCCAGGGTTAAATTTACAGGGGCAGGGTACCCTGCGGATAAAACGGTCAGCCAGGGCTTCGATGGGATCTCCTTCCACGGATACATCTTCGGAAAAATATCTCCATCCCGTGCACAGGTCATCCCCGACAATGGAAGCCCGGCAGTTGTCCAGGAGGTCAAAAACTTGCGGTTGATCGCAAACGCTCCCTATCAGAAAGAGCCGTATCCCGCCTTTGGCGCGGGATATAACTTCTTCTGCCCGGGAAAGCAATTTATTCAGCTTATGGTTGTGATCTTCTTTGGGTAAGAACGTGGCTGTCTTAACGATAGCTGAGAACTCTGCGGCGGAGAACAGGCCGGCATGGCTGGTTTTGCGCTGATAGATTTCTCTGAGGAGGGAACGGTTGGCGTTGGCCAGGGCGATGGAGGAACGTAAGTCATCATCTGTAATGGTTCGGCCAATGAATTCCTGCAGCCCCAGGCGGAGGCGGTGGAGTTCCTGAATAAGATAAAACCTGGCGCTTTCCGTATGTAGCTTTACCGGCAGCACCAGATCCCAGTGAAAGGGAAAACGCAGGTTTTCTGCCCAGATGTCCGAGAGGCGCTGGATGGAGTCGCAGGTGTGAGGGAAGATCGTCCCGTCAAGAAAATCTAATTCTCCCCGCAGGGCCGACTCCAGGCAGCTCTGAACCAGTGAGCAGCTATAGCTTTGCAGATGTTTGGATGCCAGGGAGATTCGTTCCGGCGACGCCAAAAGGCGGACGGGCAAAAAGCCCGCGCCCTGGATGATTTCCTCGGGGGTGTTGATGCAGAAGTAGCCCAGGATTTTCCCACCTGTTTTTATTTTCCAGTTTTGCAGATGCGCATAGGGATATGCGGCAATATCCTTGAGTTCAGCGAGTATTAGATTATTTTCCATGGCCTTTCCATTGTTTTTAAATTTTTCGCCATTCTACATAAAATGCCGCCTGGCGTCCATGACAAAATGAATTTATCTGTAACCCTTGAGTCACGGGTGAATGGCCAAGGTCGGAGGAGGAAAGGTTCGGCGTAAAGGCCAAGGGCGCCCATGGCCGGGGGGCCAGCCCAGTCCGCTTGGAATCATGAGGCGCTGATTTCTCCGTGGATGGGGTGGGGCTGACGCCTTCCGCCTCATCCGGCGGAGGTAGAGTGAGCACACCATGAACAGGGATATCCCGGCCGATGCTTCCGGCGCGTACCGGCCTGGGCCCCCGGCCAAAAAATAATCTTTTCCATGGTTATTTCCTCCGATATTCCTGTCATAGCCACTCGTGACTGAAGGGTTACATTTATCCACATGTTTATCATTAACAAAAACCGCAAGCCTGGATATAATGTAATAGGCAAGGTTCATTATGGACCGATTCAATTAGGATGGCTTCGTAAAAAGTCGTCACTCCGCTGAAAACCGGAGTCCAGAGGTTTGATAACTTTTCAAAATAACTGGATTGTATAGGAATTTGCTTTTTTAACTTTAGGCACTTTAGGCGCTTAGCGCCTCATTAAAACAAACATGTTTGTAAGAAGGAAATGCCTGCCGATAAATCCCCCCTTCCCCCCTTTGCCAAAGGGGGGTTAGGGGGGATTTCAGGACTTTTCGCTGCCCGTCTGAGGCGGGCCATTTTTTCCGTGGGCAGTCGCGGAAAAAGCATACTCACTTAACTTGATTCCGGCTTTCGCCGGAATGACGGGAAAAGAAACTTTCGGACCTTTTACGAGATCGTCAATTAGGGTTTGGTTTTAACTGGAGCCGGCCCAGAGGGCCTGCAGGTGGTTCAGGAGAAATCAGTAAAGGAGTTTAATAATCATGCCTCAATGGGCGAGTTTTGCGATTTTTTTCTCGATAGTTCTATCGGTTTATGGCGGTGCACATTACTACCTTTATTCCTGGTTTGTGCGGATGACCGAACCAACCCAGCGTCTACGCAGAATAGTTGGATTGGTTTTTATCCTCTTAGTAATCTCTTTCCCCGTCGCCAGGGTTTTGGCCAGGTATGATTTTAATTCATTTAGTTACCATCTAACCCTGATTTCATCCATCTGGATGGGCTTGGCACTATATTTTTTCCTCGTGGCTTTGGCGAGCGATCTGGTCCTGGCCGCCTGTAAGATATTCCCTTTTAAGCCAAGGTTTTCTGCCGGGCAGTCCGTGCTCTACCGTAGAGTTCTGGTGGCTTGTATTTCCGCCGCAGTTTTCATGATCGGAGGGTACGCCCTGGGAGAAGCCCGTAATCTTCGGGTTACCCGGCTGGAAATTCCTCTTCCTGGGTTAGCCCCAGAAATGGATGGATTTTCCATCGTTCAAGTTACGGATATTCATTACGGTATGCTTACGAAAAACGACAAACTTTCTAAAATAGTTGACCGAATCAACGAGCTTAAAGCCGATATAGTGGTTATCACCGGCGACTTGGTAGATGAAGGCGTCTCTCATATGGAGGAGATGGCCATACCTCTTGCCCGTCTGAAAAGCCGGCAAGGAGTTTTCGCGGTCACGGGAAATCATGAATATTACGCGGGGGTGGACCGGGCAGTGGATAACATGAAAAAAGCCGGGGTTAAAGTACTCCGCAATGAGAAAGCCATATTGCCCGGAGGGTTGCAACTATTAGGAATCGATGATCCCACGGGATCGCGCAGGGCGGGAAATCCCCTGCCGGATTTTGACCGACTTCTTTTACAACTTGATTCCAAGAAACCCGCGATCCTTCTTTACCATCAGCCTATTCAATTTGAAAAAGCGGCCTCTTCAGGAATTGGCCTGCAACTAAGCGGGCATACCCATGGAGGGCAACTTTATCCCATCATCTTTATTTCCCGCATGATCTATCCACGGACGCCCGGTTTGCATCGAATAGGAGAAAGTCATCTGTATGTCAGCCGGGGAGCGGGGACGTGGGGCCCCCCCATGCGCCTTGGTTCTCCTCCTGAACTGGTTTACATTATCCTTCGAGTCAAAAATACGTGAGACATAAGGTGTAAAACCTATAGTTCATAATTCATTGTTCATTGTTTTCTTGCCCCCTACCCAATAACTGCCCCAAGAAGTTCCTGAACCAGGGGGCGAACCTTCTCCTCGGGCAGGCAGTACAGCATCCTGGTAAATTTGGAACGGAAACGGGCGACCTCCTCTGCTACGGGGCTATTTTTTAAAATCAAATCGGCCATGATTCCAGCAAGCTCGGCAAAATCCTTTTCTTTCATGCCAAAACGGGTCATCTCCTGCACGCCCATACGCAGGCCGCTGCTGGCCGAGAACCCTTCGTCATCCGGCAAGGCCTGGTAGTTAACGATAATATTGTTTTCCTCCAGGTTCCGGGCAACCTCAGGGCCGCGGGCATACCCTACACGCAGGAGCACCTGGTGGGTTTCGGTATAGCCGAGATGAGGATCTCCTTCAACCCTAAGGCCATGAGTTTTTAAAGCTGTAGCAAAGGCTTTGGCATTGGAGATAATTTGTTTCTGGTATAAATCGGCGAAAGCGTTCATTTCATAGGCTGCCAGGAGCAGGCCCAGAAGGGTTCCCAGGTGGTGATTGCTGAGGCTTCCCGGGAAAGTCCTGCGGACGATGGCTTCCCAGATGCCGTAGTTTTCAGAAATTTCATTAAAATTACTGCCGATGACCCCTCTCTGGGTTCCGAAGAATGTCTTGTGGGTTGAGCCGGTGACGATGTCCGCCCCCTCCTGGAAAGGTTGCTGAAAATGCGGGCCGATGAGCCCTAAAACATGGGCCATGTCGTATATAATCAAGGGCTTTTCTTTCATCCCCTCAACCATCCTGCGCAATTCTTTCAGGGGTTCCCGGTAAATGACCATGGACTTTCCCAGAATGATCAGCTCGGGATTGTGGTGGTGAAGGTATTCTTCGGTCCGTTTGAGGTCAATCTGATAAGGATTTTCATCCAGCACCGGAAAATTGACAGCCGCCCGCCTCTCGGTCTGCGGATCGACTGAGATAAAATCTCTCAAAGCGCCCATGGGCTGGGAGCTGAGATGACCGCCCCTGCCGATATGGTGATTCATAACCTTCCTTAAACGTCTTGGTTCGGATTTGCGGTCGAAGCGGTTGAGATAATCCACCAGAGCGCTATAGACAGCGGCATTGGCCATCTGCCCGCTGATCACCCGCGTCTCGACCATAGAGCAACCCAAATATCTGCTCATTTCTTCCTGAAGCTTTGCCTCGACCTCCTCGATAAAGGAAGTTCCCTGATAATAATAAACTTCGGCCTCCCCTAAGGTCTTAAAATATCTGTGCTCGGCATACCTGGAACAAGGATCCGCGATGGAAATTAGTTTTACCAAAGGCGAAGGGGTTTGTTCCGAAGGGATGAGGTTAATGGTCTGCCTCTGCCTCCAGAGGGTGTTTTGAATAGATTTCTTTACCAATGTCTGAATTGAAAAATCCAGAGGCTGGGGAGGAGCGGGTTGTGGCTCGGGGTGGAACTCTACGGGGACGGAACGGGAAAAAGGAGGCGCTTCCGAGCTTAAATGCCTGCGGACGATCTGTCCGTCGAGAAATTTTCCCCGGCTGGAAATTTTAACTTTCTGCCCTTCTTTTACGCTAACATCCAAGTAAGCCAGGGCGATGGCTCTGCGTCCGTATTCCAGCCCCATGTTAAAAAAAAGGCCTTTTCCGGCAAACTTCCAGAAAGGGACCATGGTCCCGCTGGTTACATAGCCAACAGGGGAATCTCCTGCATAGACGGGAAAATGCTGTCTGGCCACTCCTTCCGATAAAATCGCTAAAGGAAAAACAAGGCGAGGGACGCATAGATTTTCCTGGGGAACATCCAAACGCCCCAAGTGCCTGGCCCTTATTTCCAGAAACTGTTTCCACAGCATTTCTTTGCCGAGGTAATCGCCCTTTAGCGGTGAAAAGCTCACGGCAATTTTAGCCGGGCCGACGCTTAGAATGGGCATTTCTTTGCCTGTAAGGTCAATGCCGAATTCATGCCCGTAGAGGGGCAAGCCAGCTTCGAGGCGCAGGGTATCCCGAGCACCCAGGCCAACAGGCAGGATTCCCTCCTTCTGGCCGACATGAAAGATTTTTTCCCATATTGCCAGAGCCTGGTCTGCCGGGAATAAAAGCTCAAAACCCAGAGGTTCTCCTGTGTAGCCGGTCCTTGATAAGGTTACTGCGACCCCCTCAATTCGAGCGGAGCGCAGATTATTTCTCCCCGGATCAGGAAGCCTGGACCTGGGTTCTCCCAAAATATTTTTAAGAATCGATTTCGATCTTGGTCCCTGCAGTGAGACCATGGCGATTTTTTCGGTTTGATCTTCCAAGACGACCCGGGAGAATTTTTTCTTATGTTCCTGAAGCCAGGCCCAATCATTCTTTGTATTGGAGGCGTTGACAACCAGAAGATATGAGCTTTCATCCAGCCGGTATAAATAGACATCGTCGATCGCCCCGCCGGTATTGTTGGCCAGGATAGTGTATTGAGCTTGCCCTGGCTCCAGGGCGGCGGCGTTATTGGTGAGGAGGTACTGCAGAAAAGGAAGGGCCCCGGTTCCGGAAATCAAAAATCTTCCCATGTGAGATATATCAAAGAGCCCCCCGAATTTTCGCGTGGCCAGATGTTCCTGGAAAATTCCCGGCTCATAATTCAAAGGCATCTCCCAGCCGCCGAAATTAACCAGGTGGGCTCCATGATTCTTATGCCAGGTATGGAAAGGGGTTTTGTTTATCGCTATACTCATCTTATCCTCCTGCTTCTTTTCGGGGGAATAATGTCCTGGAATTGAAGCTAACATTCAAAAACGTGGCTGTCAAGAAATGATGGATGAACAGCGCCCTCCTTATTTCTGGCTTGACTCATTCTGCAGATCATATTATTTGATGCATAGGGAATTGTTATAAATTTATTGTATAGGAATTTCCTTTTCTATCCCCATCCCCCCAACCCCCTCCCGCCAGGGGAGGGGAGATACTGGGGGATCCAAAATTACCTCCCCCTGGATGGGGGAGGGTTAGGGTGGGGGTGTTAATAACTTGATACAAGGAAGGCCAGGAATGGCTGGGTCAGGTAATGGCCTATTTAAAAGATAATCGCGATTTTCTCCTAAAATCCATCCCGGAAAAACTTCCAGGGATTCGGATGACCCGGATGGAGGCAACTTATTTAGCCTGGCTCAATTGCCGGGAAGCGGGGATTCCGGGAAATCCCTTTGAAATTTTCCTTAAGGAAGCCAAAGTGGCCTTTAACGACGGCGTTGAATTCGGCAAGGGCGGAGAAGGATTTGTGCGCCTGAATTTTGCCTGCCCCCGCAAAACCTTGACTGAGGCCGTCGAGCGGATGTCCGCGGCCCTGAAAAGACTCTGATGAGGGTTATTACCGTGGATTCAGTAAAGAAAAAGAAATGCTCGCCCGCCTTCACTTTTCGTTTATGATTTCAGAATGATGGTCAGGAGCCGGCAGGGAAGCGATCCCGTCCGGGCTTCGTCTATCACTGCGAATTCATCAATTTATTGAAAAGTGAAGGGGGGCGGGAAAGAAATGTTCTTGCTTAATCAGTTTTCCTGTGGTAATCTCTACGCAACAAGCATTAAAGATTTTCAGTATTTATTCGAAAAGAAACGAAAAAGCCAAACTTCGAGCAATCGGAGGGCGGAAAACCACGGGTCCCAAGTTTCAGGGATTGCCAGGTTGCCGAATTTAACCTAAGAGACCGGATGCCCCGTGGAATTATTTAAAAGTGGGGATCCGGTTTTTTTATAAATAAGTAGCCACAGAGGACACAGCGCGGCAGAGCCGAAACCAAAAAACTTTAGCCACAGAGGGCACTGAGATCGCAGAGTTATAACCAAAATCTTTAGAAAAAAACAACTTAGAACACGGGTGAACAAAAAAACTAGGAAAAAATCTTAATAAACAAGCTTCTTGCAAAAGTACTTACTCCGTCATTCCGGCGAAAGCCGTCCGCCGCAGACGGACAGAATTTCTTGAAAATCCTGGATTCCGGGTCGCGCTTCGCTTGCCCGGAATGACGATTTCCTCTACTTTTCAAGAGTTTTGCAAGAGCCTTAAAATTAAAAGCTTTTGGACATTAATAGCATAGAGCGCACAGAGTTTTTTGGCTCTTCTCCCAAAAGTGAGCGCTTAAATAAGCCAAGTAATGACGGCGTGTTCCATGAAAAAAGGTTTCACCGTAAATATCCCCTCCCTTGGCGGGAGGGGATAAAGGGGAGGGGGAATCTGGATTTATTATTCACCCCCACCCCAACCCTCCCTCTCAAGGGGGAGGAATATCTGCTATGGCTTTGGTCTTCATTGACTTTTTTGATGAAATATAACTTATTGATATTTTGACCATTTAATCCAGTACACTTTTGGGAGAAGAACCAGTTTTTTTAAAACCATGATTAAGAAGCCGACAGAGGAGATTTTGCAGGATAAAAGAGCCATTGGAAAAAACACAGTGAATCTTTCGGCCCAGTTCTTTAACCTGGAGTCTGATGAAGTGGACAGAGGCATTCGGGATGTCCTGCAAAACATCGGAGAGGCAACCGGATCAGACCACGGGTATGTGTACCTTTTTTCCAATGATAAAACGAAGATGTACCGAACCCAGGGGTGGTATTCCGATGGCTCTCCTCCGCAAAAGGACCAACTGGCCGAGTGGCCCGTAGAGAAATTTCCCTGGCTTATGGGCAAGCTCATGAAAGGGGAGCTGATCCGTATTGTTAGAGTCACCGATCTTCCGCCGGAAGCAAGCTCCGAAAAAGAAGCATTTCAGGCCCAGGGATGCCAATCCGCCATACTAATCCCCATGGTATATGAAAAGCACCCCATCGGTTTTATGGGGTTCGAAGCGATGCGGGCGGAAAAAACATGGCCGGAAGAATCGATTGGACTTTTGCGAATGGTGGGGGAAGTATTTATCAATTCTCTGGAACGGCGCAGGGCCGAGCAAGCCCTGCAAAGCTCACAGGAAAAATACCGCAACCTGGTGGAAAACATAAATGATGTGATCTTCTCTCTGGATACTCAGGGGCGTTTTACCTATATCAGTCCGGTGGTTGAGCAGGTGGCCTCTTTCAAGGTCAATGAAATGATGGGTAAAAAATTTGCTGACTTCGTCTATATGGAGGACTTGCCAGAATTTTTAAAAAGCATGAGGCAGATATTATCTGGCAACGTCACCGATCATGAATTTAGGATTGTTAATAAGGAAGGCAGCATTCGCCATGTGCGCATTTCCAGTCGCCGGTTGATGGAGGGAGGGCAAACCATAGGGATTACCGGCATGCTGAGCGACATCACCGAGCGGAAGTGGGCTGAGGTTTTGCTCAAGCGGGCCGAAGAGAAGTATCGCAGCATTTTTGAGAATGCCCTGGAAGGCATCTTCCAGTCCACACTCGACGGCCATTTTATTGTGGCCAACCCGGCATGCGCCCGCATACTGGGTTATGCTTCCCCCGAAGAATTGATTACCCATAATGTGGCTCTGGAGCGGCGGTACTTCGTAGATCCCGAACTTTACCGGGAGTTCCAGCAGCAGCTTAAAGAAAAAGGAGTTGTGCAGAAATTTGAGGCGGAAGTTTACCGCCGGGATGGGAGTAAAGTCTGGATTTCTCTAAACGCCGTGGCCATCCGCGACCCGAATGCGGCCCTGCAATTCGTTGAAGGGACAATCGAAGACATCACCGACCGGAAATGGGCGGATGATCAGGTACGTTATTTAAGTTTTCATGATAAGTTAACTGGCCTGTATAATCGCGTTTACTTCGAGGAAGAGTTGAAACGGCTGGATACAGAAAGGCAACTGCCTATCAGCCTGATCATGGGGGACGTAAACGGCCTGAAGCTGGTCAACGATGCTTTTGGTCATCAGGAAGGGGACAAGCTTCTGGTCCGGATCGCCGTGATCCTCAAAGAATCCTGCCGGAAGGAAGATGTCATCGCCCGTTTGGGCGGGGATGAATTCGCCATCTTCCTGCCCCGCACCAGCCACATGGTGACCATGGGGATCGTCGAAAGAATTAAAATGGCCTGCAGCCAGGCCAGCTATGATCCGGTGCAACTGAGCATTGCCCTGGGGTCTGTGACCAAGGATGATTCCAACCAGGATATTCAGGATATTTTCAAAGAGGCTGAAGAGAGGATGTACCGGAGTAAGCTCCTGGAGAGCAAGAGCGTCCGCGCTTCCATCATCTCCTCCCTGCGCCGCACCCTCTTCGAAAAGAGCCATGAAACCGAAGAACATACCTACCGCATCCAGCAATTGGCCTTACAGCTCGGCCGGGCCTTCGGTTTGTCCAATAGTAACCTTGATGATCTGGCCCTTCTGGCTACTCTGCATGACATCGGCAAGATCGCCATTTCGGAAGGAATCATTATCAAACCCGGCAATTTGTCGCCGGAAGAATGGGAGATAATCTGGAAGCATCCGGAGATCGGCTATCGCATTGCCGGATCTTCTCCAGACCTGGCCCCAATCGCCGAAGCCATCCTGGCTCATCATGAAAACTGGGATGGAAGCGGTTATCCGCAAGGGCTAAAAGGAAAAGAAATCCCGCTGATCTCCCGCATCATAGCCATTGTCGATGCCTTTGATGTGATGGCCTATGGCCGGCCCTATAAAGAAGCGAAAAACAAAGAGGCGTGTTTACATGAGCTTCAGGAAAAAGCGGGAACCCAGTTTGATCCGTTTCTTATCGACCTATTTGTCAAGATGGTTTCGGCTTCATCATGATTTATTGAGAGCTTCTTAATACTACTCCGACAATTCACAAAATCCCCCTTATTCCCCCTTTGCCAAAGGGGGAAATTGTTATACCCCTCTTTGGAAAAGAGGGGCGAGGGGAGATTTTCTGATCAAACCGCTCAACATATCCGTCTTGCATCGCGCCATAAACGCTATTTGTCGGAGTAGTATTAAATAAATTGACATCCGCTTTCCAATCTTTCCCTTTTTTGGTTCCGGCTGTGCCGGGTTAGGAGCCCTTTCATATCAAGGCCAGGCTGTCGGCTATGGCCAGACCGGAACGGGTCGGATATAAAATGCCGTCCCGAATGGTTACGCGCCCTTCTTCCTGAAGTTTCGCCAGCGTTTCTCCTTTTTCTAAAAGGAGGTCATATTGAAATTTTTCGGAGAAATCTTTCAAATGCAACCCGGCGCTGGTGCGCAGGGCCAGGAAGAGAGCTTCTAAACGAAGCTGTTCCGGGGAGAGGGTTTCGGCCGCCTGAATGGGAGCATTTCTCAGGCTGAGTTCATTGATATAATCTTCCAGGTTGCGATGGTTCCACCAACGCCGATTTCCCGAGAAGGAATGGGCGGAAGGGCCAAGCCCCAGGTAAGGGGTGTGGTCCCAGTATTTTTGATTATGCCGTGAAGCGTATTCAATTCCCCTGGAGAAGTTGGAAACTTCGTAATGAGCGTATCCCGCATCCTCGAGCTGTTCGGATGTTTTTATAAAAAAATCATACTGCAATCCTTCGGTAAGAAAGGGAAGTTCACCTTTTTGATACCGCGTTAAAAGAGGGGTATTCGCCTCGACAGTTAATTGATAGCAGGAAAGATGCTCCGGGGCAAAAGCTACTCCCTGGGAAAGGGTATCCAGCCAGGCTTTCATGTCCTGACCGGGAACGCTGTAAATCAAGTCAAAGCCCAGATTCGTGAAACCGGCTTT
This sequence comes from Deltaproteobacteria bacterium, assembly GCA_016875165.1. GTDB lineage: Bacteria > Desulfobacterota > SM23-61 > SM23-61 > SM23-61 > JAHJQK01. The sequence continues at coordinate 5,489 of VGSF01000095.1, read as the reverse complement.
ACGGCTGATTTCAATGGCGGAGATGGCCTGTGCGGACGAATGCCTCCGTCCCAAAAAATTTAGGATCTTCCGGTCGAAAGATTGGATGCCCAGGTTTAAGCGGTTGACTCCCATGTCCCTCAGACGCTCGAGAAAAGATATATTAATATCTGCCGGGTTGGCTTCCAGGGTGATTTCGGCATGTGCGGCCAGGGTAAAGTTATGCCTAATCCTTTTCAAGATTTCCTCAGTTTGATAAGACGTAAAAACCGAAGGAGTGCCCCCGCCGATGTAAACCGTGTCAAACCGGTCAAATTGATTGCGGGCCATATCCATTTCCTGAAAAAGAGCCCTTAAAAAATCAGGGATAAAGGAAAGGTCCGTTTCTGAATAAAAAGCGCAGTAAGGGCATTTCGTCCGGCAGAAAGGAAGGTGAATATAGAGGCCGGGAATATTGCTGGAAGATAAATCAGGGGTTTGCCGGCTCATTGATTCTAGGGAGATAATATAGGGGTCAAGGGGGCCAGGGTTAAAGATGGCCAAGATCAATCCTGCCCCTGTTTTTAATCATCATCGGTTTTCAAAACAGCCAGGAAGGCCCTCTGGGGAATGGATACCGATCCAATCATTTTCATCCGCTTCTTGCCTTTTTTCTGCTTTTCCAGGAGTTTTCTTTTGCGGGTAATGTCCCCCCCATAGCACTTTGCCGTAACATCCTTACGGAATGGAGAAATAGTCGTCCGCGCAATAATTTCTCCTCCTATGGCCCCCTGAATAGCCACCTTAAAAACCTGCCGGGGAATTTCCTCCTTCAACCTTTCGCAGGCCTGAAGCGCCCGGGCCCGGGCATGGTCGCGGTGGACGATCTGGGAGAGGGCATCGACTTTTTCGCCATTAACGAGAATATCTATGAGAACGAGGTTGCTCTCCCGGTAATCACCGAGTTCGTAATCAAAGGAGCCGTATCCCTGGGTGAGGCTTTTGAAACGGTCGTAAAAATCATAGATGACTTCGGCCAAGGGCATCTCAAAGATCAACTCGATCCGACCCGGGCCCAGGTAATTGAGCTTCGAATCCAATCCCCGCCGGTCCTTGCAAAGCTTCATGACTGCCCCCAGATATTTTTCCGGCATGATCATTTTAGCTTTGATGTATGGCTCTTCGGAGCGGGCTATGGAAACTGGTCCCGGATAATGAGCCGGGTTGTCAATATATAGAATCTGTTCGTCCTTGAAAGTAAAGCGATAACGCACGCTGGGGACGGACAAGATGATGGATAGATCGTATTCTCTCTCCAGCCTCTCCTGGACGATTTCCAGGTGGAGGAGCCCGAGAAAACCGCAGCGAAAACCCTGTCCGAGGGCCACGGATGAGTCTTTCTGGTAGATTAGGGCAGCATCATTCAATTTGTACTTTTCCAGGCCAACAGTGAGGTCTTCATAATCTTCCGAGGAGACGGGATAGATCGATGAGAAGACCACGGGTTTTGCTTCCTTGAACCCGGGCAAAGGCTTAACGCAGGGACGATGATCAAGGGTAATGGTGTCGCCGATGCGCACATCGGAGACGGTCTTTAGGCCGGCGATGATATAGCCGACCTCGCCGGCCGCAAGGCGATCGCTTTTTTCCCGCTTGAGCGAGAAGTGTCCCACCTCTTCGACTTTATAAGCGGCCTTATTAAAAAAGAAACGGATGATGTCACCGGGCTGCACCAGGCCGTCGAACAGGCGGCAATGAATCACCGTTCCGCGGTAGGAATCGTAATGGGCATCAAAAATTAGACCGGCAAGGGGGGCCTCCGGGTCTCCTTGCGGAGGGGGGATGCGCTGGACAATCGCTTCCAGGATATCTTCGATGCCAATCCCTTCCTTTGCCGAGCACTTGATATGGGCATAGGGATCCAGGCCGAGCTCGGTATCGATCTGTTCCATAACCCGATCAATGTCGGCGGTAGGAAGATCGATTTTGTTGATCACCGGAATGATTTCCAGGTTGTTTTCCATGGCCAGGTAGAGATTGGCAATGGTTTGAGCCTGAACTCCCTGGGCGGCATCAATAAGCAAAAGGACTCCTTCGCAGGAGGCCAGAGCCCGTGATACTTCGTAGGAGAAATCCACATGGCCCGGGGTATCGATCAAATTCAGGATATAATCCTTTCCATCCTGGGCGCGGTAGGGAAGGGTGATGGCCTGGCTTTTGATGGTGATGCCCCTTTCCCGCTCGATGTCCATGTTATCGAGGATCTGGTCCTGAAAGTTGCGCTCATCCACCACGCCGGTGTACTGAATCAGCCGGTCGGCCAGGGTCGATTTCCCGTGGTCGATATGGGCGATAATGCTGAAGTTACGAATTCTCTCCATCATAAATAAAAAGATTCTCTTGCGATTGCCAGGAAGAATCAAAGTCAGGATAAAACTACGCCAACCTTGGGGATTAACCGCATGGAAGTATTGGGAGTAGTTACCTGCGGGAAACGCGGCAGGCTTTATAAAAAATTATACTACGCCGGATTGATATCTTACAAGCATTTAAATGTTTTCAACCTCAGGAAAACCAGAAAGATCATTCTCTTTCCGAAAGAAAATCCAGGGCCAGCTTGTTGAATTTTTCCGGATGTTCTTCATGGGGGCTGTGGCCGGCCTTTTCGAAGATGGCCAGTTTTGAGCCCTTCCATAGTTTTTGCAGGGTGATAGCCCGGTTGAGAGGGATGGCTTTATCTTCCCGGCCGTGTATGATTAAAATCGGTTTGTTCAATCTGGCCAATTGGTTCGCTTCTTTTTCTACAAAGGGTTCTTTTAAAACGTTACGGAGGATAAACATAAGACTATCATGGGAACCTTTGATGCAAAGGGGCTGCAAGACTTCCTTAGCATATTCATCGGTTACTTTGCCCTGATCGTAAAACCAGATGGCTTTTAACTTGTTTGTCATCAAGGCGTCCCCAGGGATGGCATTTAAAAATTCCCCGACATAAGGGAGTTTATATATCTTGCCGATAAGTGTGTCAGGATATGGAATGACTGCCGGGGCGACTAAAATCAGCCGGTCAACCATCTCGGGATAATGCGCAGCTACATAGACCGAGATTCCCCCGCCCATGGACTGTCCCAGAAGGGTAGCTTGTTTTATATTCAGGGCGTCCATGAATCCTTTCACCTGTTTTCCGTAAAGAGCGAAGCTGTAATCCATTTTGCCCAGCCGTTCGCTGTAACCGAAACCCCACAGGTCAATGGCATAAACCTTGAATTTTTCGGCCAGAGCGTCTATGTTCTTTTGCCACATTACCGTGTGGTACAGGAAACCATGAATCATGATTAATGGGCTTCCGTTCCCTTTTTCCAGGTAATGGATCTTCTTGCCTTCAACGGTTACAAAATTCCCTTTGGCCCACCTCTTGCTGGCTTCTTCATACGTACAGGTTTCCTTTGAAAAAAAATCGGGGAATAAGGCTGCGGTTAAGGCGAAAATTAAGATGAAAGCGATAATGACCGTTAAAATTCTATTCATTCGCGTTTACCTCCTAAAGCCAAATTTTTTTTACCGAGGCTCTTTTTTCTGGGGGGAAAGTTCCTGGATTTCCTTCTGGATTGTCCGGCGTTCGGGCGCATGCTCGCTGAAATAAGGGAGAGCTTTGCGAAAATGGGCCAGGGCCGTTTTATGATCGCCTATGGCCTTGTAGTAGTAGCCAAAACTTTGATAGGCCTGGCCGAGCATGTTCTTCGCTCCATAGGCCATTCCCAGGTGGTAATGAATTGCCGATAAATTAGGATTAAGATCTCTGGCCCTAAGGAGGGCCTGGAGCGCTTCGTCGGTCAGTTTCTGTTCAGAATAAACCCTCCCTAAGTGGAAATAAACCAGGGGGTCGAGAGGAGAAAGGAAGCGGGCGCGTTCGAGGTATTTCTGGGCGTCTGCGAGATTGGCTTTAAGAAAATGGGTGATGCCCAGCTCGCGCAATATTTCTCCATCCTGGGGGGCCAACGAGGCTGCCCTAAGAAAGCTTTCGATGGCCCGGTCCAATCCCCCCATGCGCTTCTGAGCGAGACCAAGGCCGAATAGGGCCTCTGGCTCATCCGGCGTACGTTTCACCCAATTTTCAAAAAAGGTTACAGAGCGAACAACATCCCTTTCTTCGACAACCAATTTAGTCTGAATTCTTTTCAGGTTCCCTGTGGTTTTTTGACTTTCCTTTTCTTTGGGAAACCTGGCCATCTGGATTTCCAGGTCAGCGGCACGCTCTTCGAGAGCCGGATGGGTCATAAGGTAAGCGGGGGGGTCGCCAGATGCGGGGCCTTGCATTCGGCGCATTTTTTTAAGCATCGTAACCATCCCCCATCGGTCGTACCCGGCTTGATTCATAAATTTTAAGCCCAGGTAATCAGCTTCCTCTTCGTCTTCCCGGCTATATTTCAGCAAGGCGGTCTCGGAGGCGGCCACTGTAGTTGTGGCAATAGCCGATGCAGCCTGGCCCCCCAAAAATATTCCGGCGAGTATGGCCCCGAGAGCGGCTAAAGTGACTTTCTTGGCTTTTTCCCCCCGTTTGGCGATGTGCCGGGCCACGACATGCCCGATTTCGTGGGCGATCACCCCGGCCAGCTCGTCTTCATTTTCGACCAGGAGAATCAAGCCGCTGTGCAGAAAAACTTTTCCTCCCGGAACGGCAAAGGCGTTAACTTCAGGGGAGTTGATGATATAAAATTGGTAATCGAATGGTTGCGGCCCGATGGACTTGACGATCCCTTTGCCGATGCCCCGGATATATTCGTTAACCGAGGATTCCTGAAGAATCGGCCAGCGCTTTTTGACTTCGAGCAGAATTTTTTCGCCTAATTCCCGCTCTTCCTGGAGCGTGAGGGCTTGGCTGTTAGGAGGAAGGCAAAGATGGAATAAAAGAAAAACGGAGAAGATAAAGATAAACTTCTTGCGGAGGATTGTTGTTACCCTGGACATATATTATTTTAACTCGAATCAAGGCCAAAAGTCCAATCCATCTTCGAGCATTTTGCTTACTTCGGTGATGTCCTGGATGGCCGCCTCATAATCGATTTTCCGGCCATGGCGTAATTCCCGTTCCCTGATTTTCTCCCGGTTATATTCAAGGATTTCCGGGGTGAGGGGGAGGTTGGCATGATCCAGGTAGCGGACCGCGCCGCGAGAATCCCGAACGGGAATGACCTTGCCGGCCACATGCCGGTTGGGGGCCCAGGGAATGTCCAGAACGCCGGCCTGAAGGGCCCGCAGAGCCCCTAAAACCGGGTCCCCCTCTCCCATATCCAGAGTTTTATCCAGTATCGCGCAGGATTCCCGGATAATGATCCTTTTTTCCTGCAAGACTTTAGGACTTTCTGGGAGGCGATTTGAGCGCATTAACTGAATGGCCATGCGAGTTGCTTTCACGCCTTCGGCGTTGGCTTCTTTCGTGGGAATGCCCTCAGCCTCATGGGTGCTCTTGGTGATGACCTGAGTGACTCCGGCAAGGGCCGCAATGATCCCTCCCAGAACAATTACCGCAT
>VGSF01000094.1 GCA_016875165.1 Deltaproteobacteria bacterium | reverse complement strand
CTACGTTCTGCTGCGAGATTTTGCCCCGCAAGGCGGGGCTGCCGACCTCATTTTGGGGTCGGCTAAAATCTCTCCGCTTCTCTACCTCCCTATGGATAACTCCTATTTTTCATTAAAATTTACCCACACGATTTGGAGAAGACCCAAAAATAGATTATTCCTCAGCAGGGAGATCTCTTCCTCTAACAAGTCATTGAGCTGGATCATTTGGGATGTATCCTGATCCTCATGGATTCCCTTTTGCATTAACAATTCAACCGTCGCCTTAAATTTATCTATTTGCTCCAGACATTGTTCCATCTGTTCCTGAATGTTTGGTTGGATTTTTTCCCCCTCATTGGCCAGCATCCTCTGAAGCAGCTCCATCTGCATGGATAAAATCTGGATGGATCCATTCAGATTATGTATGACCCCTTTCACGAAGGTCCCCAGGGTGGAATGCCGATACTTGTCTATGAAAGCATTTAAAAATTTTTCTGGCTCAAGCAGAAAAGGGGTTTTTTTTGAGGAAGGAAGATTATTAGGCTTACCCATAATACTCTCTCCTCTCTTTGGGCAAGAAACGGCTTGATCTTCACGGCGTTTCGATTATTTTACTGCCCGGATTCTTCCCGTTCCATTTTTAATTTTCTATACCATATCTGAGGAAAGGGATGCAACGCCAAATTCCGCTTTCCCCCTCTTCACTTTTGAATAAATTCAATAATGGGCTTTTCCACTTGACTCATGTCGTTGTTAAATACAGCTTATATCGTGGCTCGGGGGCCAGGGGGCTGAGCGCCGGCAGCATCGGCCGGGAGAAAACCATGAAGGAAGGGATCGGCTGAGTTTCCGCACATTGAGGCGGGGGATCTTTCCCGCCTAATCCATGGAAAGCCGAGCGCCTCATGCTGCCAAGCGAAGCGCCCTGGCCCTCGAGCCGGAGAAAGCCACCGGTAACGATAACTCTCAAACAAACTGACCCCTAAATAACAAGTTATTAACACCCCCACCCTAACCCTCCCCCATCCAGGGGGAGGGAATTTTGGATCCCCCAGTATCTCCCCTCCCCTGGCGGGAGGGGGATGGGGGGAGGGGGATAAAAAAGCAAATTCCTATACAATCAAGTTAACATGAGTCAAATGGAAAAGCCTAATGCCAAATTCGGGGGACAGGATTTGGGAAAGAATGAGGCTATTTTTTCAGCTCCAGGAGGGATTCTTTGATCATTTTTTCCGCCAGGACATCATTGGAAACATGATACTTACCAGTCTCAATTAACTTTTTCAGAGCAAGCACCCGTTCAAACCTTACATCCGGGGTATTATCAAGGATATGGTAAATTTTTTTCATATCTGGGAATGGACCTGAAAAAATTTCTTTATCGCTGAAACAGGGGTGTTCTTTTCTTTTCTCAGGCATCTGATTGATCCAACGAAACCGATTTAGTTGCTCTTTTCAAACATCTTTTCGGCAGTCTTTTAAAAATACCTTAACCCTTTTTTGTGTTTGCCGAAACCTTTTTAGTCTAAATCCTCTTCACGATTATTATCAAAGGACATCTGTTTTATCTGTTTTATCTGTTTTCCCCCGTTTTTACTCTTTCTTTGATATAGGTCAGATTTTTTGTTAAAGTATGGGCTGGAGACATGGCCGCAAGTGAATTAATTATTTTCATGCCTCCCTGTATTTTGGGGAACCCCATGGTTATTGATCGCCTTCTGCGTTTGCCCGGGGACTTTTTTACTTTGCAAACCCATATAGTTTTATGTTATTATCCACCATTAAATGGTTATCCATTATTTAATCTATTTAGGTTTCTTATAAACGAGAGAAGAGAGCGGCCATGTTTGACTCCTTGACCAACAAACTGAGTTCGGTCTTTAAGAAGCTCCGGGGGCACGGAAAACTAAGCGAGCAAAACATAAACGAGGCCATGAAAGAGGTACGCCTGGCCCTCCTGGAAGCTGACGTGAATTTTAAGGTAGTCAAAGATTTCATGGAGCGGATACGCTCTCGGGCCATTGGTAAGGAAGTATTAGAAAGCCTCACCCCTGCTCAGCAGGTGGTTAAAATCGTTCATGAAGAACTCATTTCTCTCATGGGCGGGGCCAGCAACGGACTCAATCTTTCTTACAAGCCTCCCATTCCCATTATGCTGGTCGGCCTGCAAGGCTCGGGTAAGACCACGACCGTGGCCAAATTAGGCAGGTTCTTGAAAGGGAAAGGGCGCCGGCCGCACCTAATTCCGGCGGATGTGCGCAGACCGGCGGCCATCGAGCAGTTGCAGAAATTGGGCGAACAGATGGGTATTCCGGTTTTTAACTCCAACCCCCAGGAAAAACCTCTGATGATCTGTCAGAAAGGTCTTCGCTGGGCAGAAGCGGAAAACGGGGATGTGTTGCTCATCGACACAGCCGGACGTTTGCACATCGATGAGGCCCTGATGGAGGAATTAAAGGAGATTCAAAGAGCGCTCCTTCCCCGGGAAGTCCTGCTGGTTGCCGATGCCATGACAGGTCAGGATGCGGTCAATGTAGCCCAAAAATTTAACGAGGCCTTAGACATCCACGGGGTGATCCTCACCAAGCTTGACGGAGACGCCCGGGGTGGGGCAGCTCTGTCGATCAAGGCCGTTACCGGTAAACCCATTAAATTCATCGGCGTGGGAGAAAAGCTGGATGCTCTGGAGGTTTTTCACCCTGATCGGATGGCCTCGCGCATCCTGGGCATGGGCGATGTTCTCTCTCTGATCGAGAAAGCCCAAGAGACCGTCGACACGCAAAAGGCCCAGGAATTAGAGAAAAAGCTCCTCAAGGACACTTTCACCCTGGAAGATTTCCGGGAGCAATTACAGCAGATTAAAAAAATGGGCTCCATGGAGCAGATCTTGTCCATGATCCCTGGGATGGGCCGCCTTAAACTTCCCAAAGACCTTCAGGGAAGCGAGAAAGAACTGGTCAAAGTGGAAGCGATCATCAACTCCATGACCAAAGATGAACGGCGGTCGCCGGAGATTCTGAACGGCAGCCGGCGCCTGCGCATCGCCAAGGGCAGCGGGACTACGGTTCAAGATGTGAATCAATTGCTCAAACAGTATCTGCAGACCAAAAAGATGCTCAGGCAATTCAAACGGGGCGGGATGCGCGGGATAGCCAGAGGGCTCTTTTCCTGATCAAAGACTAAATCCGGCGCTGCCCAGAGCGCAGGGGAAAATTAAAACTTTATTCCGCAGAGATAAAATATCTAATTTTGATGATCTCGTAAAAAATCAAAATTTGGATGGCAAAGTAAAAAGCTCCATATGCAAGGCGCGCAAAACCTGAGGAGTGAGGCGTACTTACAAGGTACGCCGCAACGACGAAGGTGAAGCCCAACGCCGCAGATGGACTTTTTACGAAGCCATCAATTTTGAGTTAAAAAGTGTCTCTTAAGGAGGTTTAAAAAGAACGACATGGCTGTAACGATTAGATTGGCGCGCATGGGTGCTAAGAAAAAACCCTTTTACCGGCTGGTGGTGGCTGACTCGCGTTTCCCCCGGGACGGGAGATTCATCGAGGTGGTGGGAACCTACGATCCGAATCACAATCCCCCCGCCATTAATCTGAATCAGGAGAGGATCGCTTCTTGGTTGAAAAAGGGCGCTCATCCCACCAATACGGTAAAGAGTCTTTTGAAGAAGGCGGGTTTGATAAGCGGCGGGAAAGGATCGTCGGTGGCGGCAAGCACTGCGGGCCTACCCCCGGCATAAATTTTTTCTGTAATCACCCAGGTAAATTGGCCCTTCGCTAATGTGACTGGCGGAGTGTTGACCAAAGGTTATTTCTCACGGAGAAAGGGGGCGGAGTTCCATGGAGATGAAGGAATTGATCTCGTACATCGCCAAAGCCCTGGTAGATCATCCAGAAGCCGTAGAAGTTTCGGAGGTGGCAGGAGAACAAACTTCGGTGATCGAACTAAAAGTTGCCAAGGACGACCTGGGAAAGGTAATCGGAAAACAAGGAAGGACTGCGCGGGCCATGCGGACGATTTTAAGCGCGGCTTCGACAAAGATCCGTAAAAGGGCTAATCTGGAGATTATCGAGTGATCCCAGCCACGGGAGATGCGCTGCTCTTTGTCGGTCAGGTTGTCAACACTCAGGGGATCAAAGGCCAGGTGCGGGTTTCTTCTGCGGGAGGGGAAACGACCGCCTTCCCTGCCGGAAGCGTTGTATATCTTAAAAACAAACAGGGAATGCAGAAGTCTCTGACGGTTGATTCTGCGAGGGCCCACCGGCAACTGACCATTCTATCTTTTAGGGAAGTGCAGCGGATCGAAGAAGCCGAGGAACTGGTGGGATGTTCGGTTTACGTGGCCAAAGAAAGTTTACCGGCCCTTCCCGAAGGTGAGTTTTATTGGTATCAACTTCTCGGCCTTAAAGTGCAGACGGAAAAGGGGGTTTTCTTAGGGACGCTGGAAGAGATCCTGCCCACAGGGAGTAATGATGTTTTCGTTGTCCGCAAGGATCACCAGGAATATCTGCTCCCGGCCACGGACGAAGTAGTGGTCCATGTGGACCTTCAGGGAAAAACGATGGTGATCCGGCCGCTTGAGGGATTGTTGCCCGAAGATGATCTTTGACGTTCTGACCATATTCCCGGGGTTTTTTACCTCCCCTTTGGCCGAGAGCCTGCTGAAAAAGGCCATCGATAAGGGTTTAATCCAGATTCGGGTAAAAAATTTGCGCGACTACGCTAAGGACAAACACCGGATGACCGATGATTATCCATACGGAGGCGGGGCCGGGATGGTCATGAAGCCCGAGCCGATCATAAGCGCAGTGGAAGAGGTAAAAGCGGAAGACCCCGACACCCTATCGGTCCTCTTCACACCTCAGGGGAAGCGCTTTGACCAGCAAATGGCCAGGGAGATGATCGGGCAAAAACATTTTGTTCTTATTTGCGGGCGTTATGAGGGTCTTGACGAACGGGTCCATTTGGCCGTGGTGGATCGGGAGATTTCCATCGGAGATTATGTTCTCACCGGCGGGGAAATTCCGGCGCTGGTATTCATTGATGCGCTCAGCCGGTATATCCCCGGCTTTTTGGGATGTGCGCAATCCGTTGAGGAAGATTCCTTTGCCCATGGACTTTTAGAATATCCCCAATACACCCGGCCGCCGGTCTTTCGGGAAATGGCTGTGCCAGAAGTGCTGCTCTCCGGAAATCACGCCCAGATTTTCCGCTGGAGGCGGAGAGAATCTTTAAGACGGACTTTTCAGCGGCGGCCCGATCTTCTGGATCGGGCCCAACTTTCTGATGAAGACCGGGGTTTTTTGCGGGAGCTGCAAACCCAGGAAGGAATGGCCGGCGGATAAAAAGCGCGAGGAAAACTTTTACCGCAGAGACCGCTGAGAACGCCGAGGTGTCCTTAGCGGTCTCTGCGGTGAATCTAAACAATATAGATAGAGACGTTTGGAGGTTGTCATGAGAGCTCTGGAACAATTGGAAAAAGAACAAATGCGCACGGACCTCCCCGATTTTCGCCCCGGGGATACGGTCAAAGTCCACGTGAAGATCAAAGAGGGCGAAAAAGAACGGATCCAGGTATTTGAGGGCACGGTCATCCGTAAACGGCGGGGAGCCAGCCGGTCCAGCTTCACCGTGCGCAAGATTTCTTACGGCATAGGGGTAGAGCGGATTTTTCCGACTCACTCCCCGGCCATCGATCGCGTCGAGGTGGTGCAAAGAGGAAAGGTCCGCCGGGCAAAACTCTATTACCTGCGGCAGCTTAAAGGAAAGGCCGCCAGGATCAAGGAACTGAGAGTCAATTAAACGGAGAGTTGAGTGGAGCCTTTTGAGGAAGAGGTTCGTTCCCAGGGGTATCGGGTCATCGCCGGGATGGATGAAGCCGGAAGAGGCCCCTTAGCCGGCCCGGTAGTGGCTGCGGCCGTGGTTCTCTCATCCGCCGTAACCTTATCGGGCATCGATGATTCCAAGAGGCTTTCCGTCGAACAGAGGCAAAAAATTTATCCGCTTATTTTAAAACAAGCGGAGGCGGTTGGGGTCGGGATCATTGGGGTTAAGGAGCTTGACCGACTGAACATACTCCAGGCCTCTTTGAAAGCCATGGAGCTGGCCGTGGAAAACCTTCCGCTGGCTCCCGATTTTCTTTTGATCGACGGCATCCATACTATAAACCTTCCGCTGGCCCAACAGGCGATTCCTAAAGGAGACCAGCGCTGCCAGTCCATCGCGGCAGCGTCGATCGTGGCCAAGGTTACCCGTGACCGCCTGATGCTGGCTTACCATAAGGAGTACCCTCAGTATAATTTTGCCCGGCACAAGGGTTACGGGACAAAAGAACACCTGCAAGCCATTCGCCAGCATGGCTGCTGCCCTATCCATCGGCAATCCTTCAAGCCGATCTATCAGCTCTCTCTCCTATGACCCAAGAGCGACTCTCCCTCGGCAAAAAGGGTGAAGAACTGGCCCTGATCCAGCTCAAGGCTTTGAAATACAGGATCCTGGAGCAGAATTTTAAATGCCGCTTGGGGGAGATCGACGTCATCGCTCGGGATAAAAACACCCTGGTCTTCATCGAGGTAAAAACCCGGGCCACAAAAGATTTCGGAGGGCCAGCGGCTGCGGTGAATGAAAGGAAGCAGCGCCAGCTTTCTAAAGTAGCCCTGACCTATCTGAATCAAAAAAGTCTTCATCACGTTCCGGCCAGGTTCGACGTGGTGGCCGTGGAACTCATCCCTCCCGCCCCGCGGATTGAAGTTATTCGCAACGCCTTTGAACTCTGCTACCAATGAAAAAAAGAAAATAGAATTCAGAATACAAAATGAAAGTGTTTATTCTGACTTCTGACTTCTGACTTCTAACTTCTGACTTCTGACTTCTAACTTCTGTCTCCTGGCTCCTCACTCCTGTTCTGAATTCTGCATTCTCTTGCCTTTCCTACGCCATTTCGTTATGCTATCTTCCATGGACCTGTCCATTCTGGGCGATCAAATAGAATTCCCCAAACACGTAATCGAAGCCCTGGCCCAAGCGCCCCTGGACTACCTGGAGCAGCTTGAATTTATCGGAAAACAGAGGAGTTCCCTAACACCCTGGGAGGGCGGGGGAGTTCTCCTGCCGCTTTATTTTTCTGAGAAAAAGAAGGGAAACAGGGATCGTTCAGGTCAGTATATTGTTCTCCTGAATAAACGGTCTAAGAAGGTTCAGCAAGGCGGGGACCTCTGCGCTCCGGGCGGGGGGATTCATCCGGTTCTAGACAGGATATCCCAACATATTTTAAAGGTGGGGCTTCTCCCGTGGGCCAGGGGATTGGCCTTCGAGCGAGCCAAGCAAAGAGGAAAAGCGGTCTATGAGAAAATCCTTTTCTTTTTGGGCAACGCCCTGCGAGAGAGCTGGGAAGAGATCCGTTTAAGCCCGTTCAACGTAGAATTTTGGGGGCCTTTACAGGCCTATCGCTTACAATCACGACGCTGGATCATTTTCCCGGTCGTGGGAAGAGTGAAACAGCCCTGGCAAACTAAGCTCAGCTGGGAAGTGGAAAAAATCGTGTCCATTCCCCTTAAGGCTTTTTTTTGGCCCGATAACTACGCCATTTATTCCCTGAAAGTTCCGGAAACTCTAACTGCCCACGGGATTCCTGACCCATGGGAATTTCCCTGTTTTGTTTATGACCAGGATGGAGAAGAGGAAATCCTCTGGGGGGCAACTTTTAATATCATGCGCACGTTCTTGAATACAACGCTCCACCTCCCGCTGCCCTCCCCGGATGGCCGGAGGGTCATCCATCGGCCCCTGGTTTCAAATTACTTTTCCAGAAGCCGGGAAATCTGAGGAGATCGCCTTCGGGTAAAAAATAAGGGTCATCTCCAAATTAGTTGAGGGCCAAAGAGCTAACATATTTAAAATGAACAGTGATTCCAGGTCCCCGGAAGCAAAGTCAGCTTGCTTGCAATCATGAGGCGCATATTTCTCCTTAGCTGTGGCGGGTGGGTTGGCAATTTCTTCGAAGCTTTGTTTCCCCGCCCCCGCTGCGCTTTGCGGAAGGTAAGCAGGAGGTTTATGGAAAGTGGATATCCCGCCGATGCTTGCGGCGCAAGCTGCCTTCCCTTCCGGGCCCTTGGCAGGCTTTCCTTAAAAATTTGATTAGCTAATTTGGAGATGAACCAAAAATAAAAGGAGGATAAAGAAGCTTATGACACAGATCAAAAAAGTTGGTGTAGTCGGGCTGGGGACACTGGGAACGCAAATTGCCATTCAAGCCGCTCATTATGGGTATGATGTCAAGGGCTACGATCAGGACCAGGAGATTTTTCAGAAGACCATCCAGAAAATCCGAGGCATGATGAAGTTTTTAGGAAAGAGCCCTACCATGCCTGTAGAGGAGTGGGAAAGGGCCTCGCCAATGGTAAATCTGGCCAAAGATATGGGCGAAGCTTTGCAAGAAGCGGATTTGGTGATCGAGGTCGTGCCGGAAAACCTGGAGCTGAAGCGAAAAATATTTACAGAGATCGATTCCCTGGCTCCCTCTAAGGCAATTCTGGCCACGAACAGTTCTTCCATTCCCATCTCCAGGATAGAAAACGCAACCCAGAGGCCGGAAAAATGCCTCAATATGCACTTCTATCAACCGGCCACCGGCACAAATATCGTTGATGTAATGGGCGGCACAAAAACTCTCCCGGAGGTGATCGAAACGGCAAAACAATTTATCCATTCCATTGGCTGCATTCCCCTGACCGTGAAAAAAGAGATCTTAGGGTTTTGTTTCAACAGCGTCTGGCGGGCGATTAAAAAACAAACCCTTTACATGTGGGCCGGGGGTTTTGTCGACTTCCGGGACATAGATCGGGCCTGGATGGTCTTTTCCTCGATGAACAGAGGGCCTTTCGGTATAATGGATATGGTGGGGCTGGACGTGGTCTACGACATCGAAATGTCTTACTACTACGAATCTAAAGATCCCAAAGACCATCCACCTAAGGCTCTTAAGGATATGATCGACCGCAAGGAGCTGGGCATCAAGACGGGAAAAGGATTTTACACTTATCCAGACCCGGAATATGCCAGGCCGGATTTTCTGAAAGGGTAACAAAAAAGTCGTGTGGCCCAAAGAGCATAGGCCAGAGCGAAAACAAAGGAAATTCCTGGGATATTGGAATAATGGTATCAATTTAGCGGTTTGAAAAAGTGGTTTGACCACCTTTGTTAAGGCCCGGGGGCCTGGACGGAACGCGCCGGAAGCATCGGCCGGGTTTCCGCTTGACTACGAAGAACCCCGCGCTTTTCCGCCGGAGGAGGCGGGGGGCATTTTCCCCGCCCCACCCGCGAAGAAATCAGCGCCTTATGATTCCAAGCGGGCCGTCCAGGCCCCCGGGCCATAGATTCCCTCTGACCTTACACCCCACCTCTTTTCCAAGGGCTAAAATGTTACGAATAATGGAAGATGGGAACGATCAGTCTCCTTTCCCTTCCTGGGAAGCAAACTCTTTCAGGATCTCTTTTTGGCGCTTGTTCAATTTTGTGGGTACCTTTACCACTACCTGAATATGCTGATCTCCCCTGCCAAATCCATCAAGGTGGGGGATGCCTTGGCCACGCAAGGTGACCACCTGGCTGCTCTGGGTGCCCGGGGAAATGGTCAGTTTCTTGGAACCGTTCAGGGAGGGGACTTCAATTTCTGCTCCCAGGGCGGCCTGGGTGAAAGAGATGGGGATCTGGCAAAGGATATCATCTCCGTGGCGTTCGAAGAAGGAATGGGGCTCCACGTGTAAGACCACGTAAAGGTCTCCGGGGCGCCCCCCCCGTTCTCCTTCGCCCCCTTCTCCAGAAATCTTTAAACGACTCCCCGTATCCACTCCAGGCGGGATCTTGATGGGAATTTTTTTAGATTTCTTGACTCTGCCGGTGCCCCGGCAGTCTGAACAGGGGTGGGCAATGAAGAAGCCCTGCCCGCGACAGCGCGAGCAAGTGGTGCGCAGGGTAAAGAACCCCTGGGAATGAGTAATCTGTCCGCTGCCACGGCAGGCCGCGCAGGTCTCTTTCTTCGTTCCCGCCTTAATGCCGGTTGCATTACAGGCGCGGCAGGATTCGGGGCGCTCTATTTCGATCTCCTTCTCTTTGCCCAGCGCTGCCTCCATGAAGGAGATCGTTAAATCATAACGGAAATCAGCCCCCTTCCTGGGACCGGCACTCCGGCGGCGCCCCGCGCCAAATCCGAAAAAATCCTCGAAAATGTCGCCGAAGCTGGTAAAAATATCTTCAAAACCGGTAAACCCGGAAAATCCGGTACGCCGGATACCTTCGTGGCCATAACGATCGTATAGCTCTCTCTTCTCCGGATCGCGGAGAACCTCGTAGGCCTCGGAAGCTTCTTTGAACAGCTCTTCCGCTTCTCTGTTCCCTGGATTTCGATCCGGATGATACTGAAGGGCTAACTGGCGATAAGCTTTCTTAATCTCGGCCTCCGGGGCATTCCGTGGCACCCCGAGGATTTCGTAAAAATCCTTCTTGGTCATTTCCTTTTATTAATTCCCCCTGCGAATGAATATTAGCATTCTGCGGCCCAATGTCAAGTTTGGGAATGATTCCTTAGTTTTTCAGATTGGCCAAGGACATCCCTGAAAAAATGGTCGCCTACAATGTAGGGCCTGTTAATGTATCAGGAAGAAGATACTTCCTTAAAATATTTTATATCCATCTTCTTATAATAACAAGATGTAACACGTTAGCTGTTTGAAAACCATCCCGAACAGGGTGATTTTTAAGGGCGTCATTCCTGAGAAAGCAGTCCGCCTCAGGCGGACAGAACTGCTTGAATTTACTGGATTCCGGCTGGAGTTTATCCCGATGAAAATCGGGGCCGGAATGACGGAAAAAGGGGCTTTCGGACTTTTTACGAGATCATCAATGATGGCCATCAACAAAAAGGCCGTGGTGATAATACTGATCTCCAAAGGTTTATTCTCCGTAAGCTTGGCGGAGGATTTGCACAGGATGGTAGGTTTTTACGCCGGTTTGGCTCCCGATCTGCATCCGGCAGGCTTCACAATCTGAAATCACCACTTTAGCTTTCCTTTTTCGGAGGGCCTGAAAAATTTCCTCCCCCACTTCCCGGGCCACGGCATATTTTTCCCGTTTAAATCCGTAAGACCCGGCCAGGCCGCAGCATCCTTCGGGGAGCTCAATCACTTTGAGGCCGGGAATGAGGGAAAGCAGATCCAGGGCTGGCAGGCCCACCTGCAAAGCGCGCAAATGGCAGGGGGCATGGTAATAGTAGGTGTCGCTGATTCTTTTAAAACTGGTGTTCAACTTTCCTTCCTCGTGCAGACGGAGTAAAAATTGCGAAATTTCGCTAAGATGTTCTGACAGTATTGAGGCCCCCGGGATATGCAGGATGCTATCGTACTCCTGCTTTATAGTCATACCGCAGCTTGGGGAAGAGAAAATCACCTCTATACCGCCTTCGACAACCTTCCTCAAAGACTTTAAATTTTTCTCGCCCAACCTGGTGGCCCCAGCAAAAAAGCCGTTACTGACCAGAGGAAGTCCGCAGCATTCCTGGTCCGGCAGGATGACCCTAAACCCATTCTTTTCCAGGACCTCCACCATGTCCCGACCCAGAGCGGGATCGATGTAATTGGTATAACAGCCGTGGAAATAAGCGATGGGTGTCCCCTTAAAATCCTTTCTCCTCTGGAACCACCTGGTAAAAGTCTGGCGGTGGAAGGGGGGCATTTTTATCCGATGATCGATACCCAGTCCGCGGTCCAGAAGCCAGCGGAAAAAGGCCCACCTGTTGATCCAATTGGAAACGGGGGTTCCCCAGCCTCCTAACTTTTCCAGGAGGTAAGAGTGGCCGAGGAGCCAGTCCCTGAAAGAAGGTTTGGGCGTTTTCCCCGCTATGCGGGAGCGAATATGCAGCTCGGGAATGCGCACATTATGGGGGCAGACCCGCTCGCAGATCTTGCAGTAATCACAGAACTCGAGCCACTCCGCAGGAATGGGTTTCCCCTTAAGGCGGAAGCGTTCGGCGTCCGGTCCGCAGAGCTTGGGGCCCGGAAAGAGGCCGGTGGCCTTCAAGACCGGACAGTAAGCGTTGCAGATGGAACATTTGATGCATTGGTCAATATTGGTTTTCATAAATACTTTTCACCGCAGAGAGCGCAGAGGCCGCCGAGAAACCCTAAAATTAAAAACCAAAAGGCAAAATGACAGTGAAAAAAAATTGAATCTTGAGGCTCTTGAAAAAGTCCTCAAAGCCGCCATTCCGGCGAAAGCCGGAATCCAGAATTGCTTGAAAAACCTGGATTCCGGGTCGCGCTTCGCCCTGTACACCATGCCGTGCAGGGCTTCGCTTGCCCGGAATGACAACCTGCGGGCAAGAAGACAAGATTTGCAAGAAGCTCTTTTATTTAATGAATTTATTCTCGGTGATCTCGGTGCCCTCAGTGGCTTTTTTAATCCTATCTCCGGGCATTCTGCGCTGAAATCATTTTATCCCGGCGGCCAGTTTCCCGGCCAGGTATCCCGTAGCAATTGCTACGCCACCCCCTGATTTTTCCGACATAGAATCTCCATGGGCAACAATTCCACCGGCAGCAAAAAGGTTCGGATAGATAACCCGGCCTTCGGTATCTACAGGCTGAAGGTGTTCGTTCACCTCCACCCCAAAACGATTGAATGGCTGGCCAGCGGGGTTAAGGAGACGCACGTTGAACCATTCCCGGCGTTTCTTGGGATACTTCACGGGAAGATCAAGGAGTGTCTCGAAAATTCTTCCCCGTTCGGAGTCAAGCCCCCCGCCGACAAACTTCCCTGTGGCCAGAACAAAGGCTTTCGCCCTGTAAACCGGGCTATTTTTCGATTTTCCCAGTGAGAAGCCATTAAGGCCTTTGGGGCTTTTCAGGGGATTTAAAGCTGAAAGGCCCACGAATATGCGCACACCTTTCTCCTGAAGGTGCATTTTAAGCTTGCGGTAAAGGCGGAGGCCGGGCACTGAGGGAGGTGGCAGGGGAATTTCAAAGACTTCGGCGTTCAGCATTTCTCTTAGCTCAGCTAAGGCTTCCCCCGGGAAATGGAGCCCCAGGACAGCAGGCAGACCCAGCCTTTCGCCGGACCTTAAAGTCGGTTTGATTTTTTTTACGAACTCTTTGCGGAAATCTTTGCTGTCAAAAGCCTGGGCCAGATTCAACCCGTTTAGCGCTCTTCCGCCCAAGTCCAATTTATCCAGGGCTTCAGCCCTGAAAGAAGGGGCGACTTTTCCTTGAGAATGCAGAAGGTTTAGATTCTCAGCAGCTAAAAAGGGAGAAAAATCCTTTAAGCCCCTAAAACCAAGCAGAAGGACGGAGCCAGGTATGGAAAGTGTTCCCTGGGCCATCGTCTCCGGAACCAGACAGGTTGGATGATAGGTGCCCAGGGGGGTGGGAAGGAGCAAGTTTTGCTTAAAAGTTCCCGTATAGGGCAAGTCCATAACCTGACAGAGTTCCTGAAAATGCTCCAAAGCATCCAGGATCCTTTCCTGGCCTACGATAGCATAAGGATGATGGGGATGCTCTTCTTTAAGTTGGGATAAGGCCGTTAAAGGAGAAGCGAGAGGCGCCTTTGAAGTCCCCGGAATGTAGCCCAGGCCGTCGATACACCCGGTGGTCAAAGCGAGCGAACCCATACCCCGGGCTAAAACTAAAGCTCGGGCTCCCTGCCTTTGGGCAGCTTCTGCGGCCATGAGCCCGGCCAGTCCAGCGCCGATGACGATGACATCGTAGAACATAAAGAGGGGTCAAGGATTCCAGGGTTCATGGATTCCGGGGTTCATGGGCAAAAGTTGCCATTTCACTTGGCCCCTCGAACCCTTGAACCCTTTTTTTAAAAGTGGTCAAGATTGAATAGCTCAGTGTACAGAGCCTGGATTAGTTGTTCCTCTTTAAGCTGTGGCCCCCAGAGTACAGGCCTGGTTCCTTTCCAACGTTCTTCCAGGAAGCGTTTTAAGATGGATAGGGAAGTTCCCGGAGGAATTTTCCCCACTTCTGAGAGCAGCGCCGTCAGACGGGGAGAACAGAACCCACCCTGGCAGGGGCCCATACCGGCCCTTGTTCTTTCCTGCACTTCTTTTAAACTGGGGTAAGGCAGCTTCTGGATCTCCCGGGAAATTTCTTCCCTTAGGACGAGCTCGCACTCGCAGAGAATCTCCCCGGTTCCGTGATAAGATTTTTCGCCCCCGATTTTTCGTAGTTTCGACCCCAGGTCATGGAAGGCATACTCCGCAGGAAAAGGGAGAGTTTTTTCGGCTGTGGTGCAAGAAATTTTCCTTCCCATTTCTTTGACGATAACATCCACAGTCCTTTCAGCCATCAGGCGGTAGGTGGTTAGCTTGCCGCCGACGATCGAAAAGAAACCCTTAACCCGGTCAGCTTCTCCATGGTTTAGCAGAAGAAAGTCACGGCTTATCTTCCGGTTATCTTCGTCTCCTTCCCGCGCTCCCATTAACGGCCTGACGCCGGCGTAGGCCCGGATGGCCCGGGTAAACTCGACGTCCGGCAGTATTTTCTCTCCTTCGGAGAAGAGAAGGTCCACTTCCTCTTCCTCAGGAGAAGGGTCTTCGATTTCGGCTGTGGTCTGTGAGGTCGTCCCGATAATTAAGGCCGGTCCATGGGGAACGAGGATGTCGCCGTTGGAAGGCGGGCGGCAGCGGTTGATTACCGAATTCACCAGGCGCTGATTCAGGACAATTAGAGTTCCTTTGGAAAAAGTGATCTCCAGAGAAGCTCCTGCCAGCCGGGCAATTCTCCCGGCCCAGACCCCTGCGGCATTGACAATGAATCGGCAGGTAATTTGAAAATCTTCTCCTGTCCTTAGGTCTATGGCCCGCAGTCCATGGATGCGTCCGCCATCGGCCAGGATAGCTACGACCTTCCGGTAAGGAAAGATTTTCGCTCCCAACCTTTCGGCTTCTTCCACGTTGGAGCGGATAAGGCGGAACGGGTCTATAGAGGCATCCGGAACGCTAAGAGCTCTTAATATCTTTGGTGACAGGGCTGGTTCTTTTTGCAAAACTTCGGCAACGGGGATTTCTTCTGCGGGGAGTCCCAGGCTCTCGCAGGCCCTGAGAAGGTCATCGGGGTAGTTCGGAGGATCATGGGGCAGAGAGAGGAAGAATCCTCCGGTCTGTTCAATGCAGGGGGAGGCAATTTTTTTCAGAATAAAATTTTCGGCAAGGCATTCGCGTGCCGGGTCAGGGTCATTCACCGCATACCTGGCCCCGCTGTGCAGGAGGCCATGATTTCTGCCCGAAGTTCCGCTGGTAAGCTCGTCCTTCTCCAGGAGGACAGCGTCGATCCCCCTCAGGGCCAGGTCGCGGAGGACACCGGCCCCTGTCGCTCCGCCGCCGATCACCACAACTTCCGTTTGCATAGTAAAAGAGCTTTCAGCCTTCAGCGGTCAGCTATAAGCGGCCGTGTTTAGGATTTGGTAAGCGCCAAAAATCTGATAGCTGAGCGCTATTTTTATTTTATAATCTCGTAAACGCTCTCCCAAATATAATCGGGTTGTATGGGCGATTGCCGTGAAACTTCCCGGGTGGTCACCCCGGTGAGCACCAGGGCCGTGGCCATGCCCGCTTTTTTCCCCATGACCATATCTGTTTCCAACCGATCGCCCACGAGGAGACAATCCCGCGGACTCAGGTTCATGGCTTCTACTACCACCTTAATCATAATGTCAGATGGTTTGCCGACGACGGTCTCAACCTTCTGGCCTGTTACCCCTTCTACAGCCCCTATCATGGCCGCACAATCTGGTATTTCTCCCCCTTCCACCGGACAGGTGCGGTCCGGGTTTGTGGCTACAAAGCAGGCCCCTTTTTTGATGGCCTGTAGGGCGATGTTCAATTTTCGGTAATCGAATGTGCGATCGAAGGAGGCAACTACAAAGTCCACTTCTTCAGGCTGTTCGCTTATGCGAAACCCGGCGCGGGCCATTTCGGCAATGAGCGGAGGCTCTCCGATTACAAAAATAGTCGCGCCCGGCGCTCTCCCGGAGAGCCATCGGGCCATGACCAGGGAAGAATTGATTACTTCCGCGGGTAAAGTGGGGATGCCCAGGCTGGTAAGTTTGGCGGCGTAGTCTTCACGAGTCTCGATGGGCTTATTAGAAAGATAAACGATCTTTTTCCCTAAACCTTTTAATTTTTCAATTACTTCCCGGGCTCCGGAAGCGAGCTTTTCTCCTCGATAAATCGTACCATCGAGGTCGAAGATGTAACCGGAATAGTTTAAAGCTCCCATGCCCATCCTTTTCAGAGAGATAAAAAATTTTGATCGTTTAGCTATCTACAAAGAATAAGGAAACCTTAAAACTGAATGCTATCTCAATTTATTTGCCTGAAGCGCTTTTTGTCAATGATAAAAAATATTCTTGCAGCAATTCTCCCTGAAGCATGGAAAAAATGATAGTGCCTATCCTTTGGCATCCATTATCGATGAAATATCTATGAGACAAATCTGATGGTCTCGTAAAAAGGCGTAATTTGTGCTCTTTCGTCATTCCGGCGAAAGCCGGAATCAAGTCTTTTCAATATGTTCCGACATCTCTGGACACCGGTTTTCACTGGTGTGACGACTTTTTACGAAATCATCAAATCTCCTGGATCGTTATTTTTGCTATTGAACCTTCCATCAATGGGTGAATCGATGAAGATCAGGATAAGAAATCTCAGAAGAGGGGAGATGGATCCTGTCCCGCCTCTTTGAGGAGCCCTAACAGGCTTGAAACAGGGAAAAGAAGGCCCCTCCCCCACACCCACTTAGCCGGCATTTTGATCTCCACCCCCGTCGCCGGATTGCGTCTTATGTGTAAATTAGCCACAGAGGGCACAGCGACCACAGAGTTCTTAAAACCGGAAAAAATATAAGGATAAGTGTCAATTGTCTAAAGTGATCCGCCTGAGGCGGACTAAAGTTGAAATAGGAAATTCCTATACAATCGAGTTGGACTTCGGTAGGGAAATTTTTTGATCCCAGGTGTGGGCAAGGATCCGATCTTCGGGGTTTCAGGGATATCTCTCGGCGTTCTTCAACCCGCAATTCACAAGGCCATTTTGAATTGTTCAAAAATTTCTTGATCTTCCCCCCTCAAATTCATATAATCTCATCCGAACCTACAAGCCTGTATTTCTTTTCTTGTCCATCAACCCTTAGCCATTACCCGGGTGGGTAATCAGGAGGTTGCATGGTTTGGAGATCTGAATAAACCCCATTTCTGAGGAAGAGGTGGGGTTTTTATTTTTAAGATAAAAGGATTTTTTTGCGAAGTGAGGATGTTTATTTTAGACCGGATGGCCTCACCCGCTGCCGGGCAAAAGAAAATCAGCTTTCAGCTGCGGGAAAAGCGTGCAGGATATAGGAGCCGATAAGAATTGCCAAAGCAGTCCTTGCGGTTCTTTGCGCCTTGGCGGGAGATAGGCCTTGCGCCTTAGGCCTGACGACTTAAGGATGGTAGAACTCGAAACCAGGAACCGGAAACGTTTGGGGATGATCCTCGGGCAAGGGCGATCGGATTCCTCATGTCCCTCTACCAACGCCGCCTGGCCTCAAGTACCCATGCCATGCGCCGGTCGCTGGAAAATCGCGCCAAGCGCTTAGAGGTAGGTCTAAAACAGGCCCAGGAACTTGTCCGTTTAGTTCCTCCGGACATTCCCGACCCGGAAGAGCTGGAGGAAATGGAAGAGCAAGAGCGTGAGAGACTGGAAGAGATCCTGGAGGCTAGAACTCTTTCAGGCAGCGCCGAACAGGTGCGTGAGGAGAGCGAGGAGCTCAAAAGGCTGGCGGCGCAAGCCCAAGGAGTTGAATCCTGCGGAGCTGAGGCCAAATTATCCCGCTTGAAAAACCTGCTTCAACAGGAAGGGTTCTTTGATCAATCCGACAAGAGGCTGCTTATCTTTACGGAATTCAAAGACACCCTTGATTACCTCATGGGCTGCCTACGGAATTGGGGCTTTCGGGTTGGATGTATCCACGGCGGCATGAAAGCTGGATTCCGGGATGAGCCGGGTACCCGCCTTTACACGGAGCAGCAATTTAAAGATGGGGCGATCCAGATTCTTGCGGCCACAGAAGCAGCGGGGGAAGGAATTAACCTGCAGTGTTGTAATGTTCTCTTTAATTATGACATCCCCTGGAACCCTAACCGCCTGGAACAGCGCATGGGCCGCATCCACTATATGGCCAGCATAAAGACTGCTTGATCTTCAATTTCGTCGCCACCAATACGATTGAAGGGCGCGTGCTCCAGCGCCTTTTGGAAAAGCTGCAAGAAATACGCGACAGCCTCGAAGATGATTCCGTCTTCAATGTGGTCGGAGAGATTCTTCCGGCAGCCCATATTGAGAGGGTATTGCGCGACTATTACGCCGACCGCTTGGGAGATGCGGATCTGGAAGATCGTCTTTTAAGAGATGTTGATGAAGGCCGGTTCAGAGCCATTTGCCAGAATGCCCTTGAAGGACTTGCCACCAAGACCCTAAACCTGGAAATGCTCATCGAACGCCGGGCCAAAGCTCAAGAGCGCCGGTTAGTCCCTGAGACTATTGCGCGTTTTCTCCACGATTCTGCAGGTTATGTACCATTTGCCCTGAAACCCATCTCGAACCTACCCCATACTTTTGACCCGGCCCGGACTCCAGGGGTTTTTAAAAGCTATGAAGCCCAGCCGGACTGGAAATTACCCTCACTGTCCACAAAATACCCGCGCATCTCCACTGACCGGGAGATTGCCGAGAAGAATAACCTCGAATGGGTCACTCCGGGACATCCCCTTTTTGTTGGTGTTTGGGGTCATGTTTGGGGTCAGGTCTTGCAATATTACATTTTGTGAGTTAGGATGACGGTATGGCAAGACCATTAAGGCTGGAATTTCCCGGTGCAGTTTATCATGTGACTTCACGGGGCA
>VGSF01000093.1 GCA_016875165.1 Deltaproteobacteria bacterium | reverse complement strand
AAAAGGTCCCAGAGTCGTTTATGTTTTCGCATGAGAAATTCATAGCATTATTTTTACACCCTTTACAAGTCATAAAAACCGCATAAATAAAGGGCTATTTGATATTTTTAGGCTTATTTTTACCCACACGATTTGGAGAAGACCCTAAAAGAATTTGAACGGCTGAAGGAAGAAGTGAAGAACCAGCGCGCCATGGGGCGTGAGGTCGTCGTGGTCGTGGGCCTGGGTTTTGTAGGTGCGGTGATGGCCGCGGTTGTGGCTGACGCCACAGATAAAAAGGGGAATCCCACCAAGTTTGTCATTGGCATGCAGCGGCCCAGTCCCCGCAGTTACTGGAAAACTCCATTGTTGAACCGGGGTATACCGCCGGTCAGCTCCGAGGACCCGGAAGTTGCCCCGATGATTTACCGCTGCGTGAATGAGAAAAAAACACTCGTTGCAACTTATACCTATGACGCGCTGAAGCTTGCCGACGTAGTGGTGGTCGATGTCCAGTGTGACTATTTGAAGGAGTCACTTGGTAACGTGCGGGAGGGGCGTGCGGATATGGACGCCCTGGAAGAATCCTTGGAGATTATCGCCACCCATATCAACCCGGAGGCATTGGTTTTAATTGAAACCACGGTCGCTCCTGGCACCACCGAACAGATTGCTTACCCCATCATGAAAAAAATGTTCCGGAAACGGGGATTCCAGAGCGACCCTTTGTTGGCCCATAGTTTCGAACGGGTCATGCCCGGCAAGAATTATGTGTCCAGCATACGGGATTTCTGGCGGGTTTGCAGCGGGGTCAATGAAGAAGCGAAACGCCGGGTCATCAATTTTTTAAATGAAGTGATAAATACTAAAGACTATCCATTGACCGTTCTTGACCGACCCATTGAGTCAGAAACAACCAAGATTGTGGAAAACAGCTTCCGGGCCACTCTCCTGGCCTTTCTTGATGAATGGAGCCATTTTGCGGAGCGGAACGGCGTGGATCTGATCAAGGTCATCCAGGCCATCAAGGTCCGGCCTACGCACAGCAATATAATTTTCCCTGGCCCTGGTATCGGAGGCTATTGTCTCCCCAAAGACGGCGGCCTTGGCCTCTGGGCCTACCGCTCTATCCATGGATGGGAAGATAATATATTCAAAATTACGCCGCTGGCCATTGACATTAACGACACCCGATCACTGCATGTGGCCCAGCTGACCCGCGATGCCATGCGCAACATGGGCCGGCCGCTGGCCTCTGCGGAAATTCTGGTCCTTGGGGCCTCTTACCGGGAGGACGTAGGGGACACCCGGTATAGCGGTTCGGAGCTGGTCGTGCGCCGGCTGACCGAGATGGGAGCGAATTTGAGGGTGCACGACCCTTATGTTTCACACTGGTGGGAATTTGAAAAACAGGGTGAATATCCTTCCTCATCACACAGTTTGAAAAGATTTTTCCGCGGGCAGGAAAAACTGAAGGAAATGCGCATCGAGCAGGACTTGAAAAAAGCCTTGGCTGGAACTGATGCCGTCATTTTTGCCGTTAGGCATAAACATTACCTGAATCTCGATCCGGACGAAGTAGTAAAAAACGCCGGCGGCCCAATCGCCGTGATTGACTGCTTCGGCATCTTGGATGATGACCGGATTCGCCGGTATTTCGAGCTTGGATGCGAAGTTAAAGGGTTGGGAAGGGGGCATGTGAAAAGGATAAAAGATCAGGTAAGGGAAAAGAAAAGGGCCTGAGCAGGTAAATTGTTAATAATTTTTTTGTCAGGCTGATTTTATGGAAGAGAAATCTTCCCGGGGCTTTGCTTTTCCAAAACAGCTCGTTTTATCACCAGATCCTTAATACTTTTGCCCCCCGGATTTTTCTTTGCTTGAGTTCAAGCAAAGCCTGGTTGGCCTCTTCCAGCTGGAACTCTTGAACTTCCGGGCGAATCGGAATTTTAGCCGCCAATTGTAAAAATTCACTCACATCACATCTGGCTACGTTGGCCACGCTCTTTATCTCCTTTTCCATCCAGAGATGTTGAGCGTAATCTAATTTTAAAAGAAATTCTTTGTCTATATCTTCCTTGCGGATGGCATTGATGACCAACCGTCCTCCTTTTTGGAGATTTTTCAAGCCTTCCATAATCGGCTGCCAAGCGGGGGTGGTGTCTATGGCACAGTCCAATTTTTCCGGCGATTGGTCGCCTATGTCCCCGGTCCAAAAGGCCCCAAGTTCTCTGGCAAAACTTCTTTCCTTTTCTGTTCTAGTCAAAACAAAAATTTTGGAATTGGGATATTTGTACTTAGCCATCTGAATCACCAGGTGAGCAGAAGCCCCAAAGCCTATGAGCCCCAGATTTTTTCCGTCTTTCATCCCGGTTAACTTGAGAGATCGGTAACCGATGGCTCCGGCACAAAGAAGGGGCGCTGCCTCCAGGTCGGAAAATGCCTCAGGAATTAAATAGGCGAAATCCTCCTGGACCGTCGTGTATTGGGCATACCCCCCATTTATATCCCTGCCCGTGGCCTTGAACTCATGGCACAAATTCTCATTTCCTCCGAGGCAAAACTTACATTTCCCGCAGGCAGAACCTATCCAGCCTATTCCGACCCTGTCTCCAAATTTGAATTTAGTTGCTCTGCCACCTGTTTTTTCTACCCTTCCCACAATCTGATGCCCTAAAACGACCGGAAACCTTGGCGGAGGAGTCCTTCCCTCAATCTCATCCAATTCCGTGTGGCAAATGCCGCAGGCAGAGACTCTTACCAAGATTTCTTTTTCTTTAGGGGCGGGATCGGATATATTAACAAGCTCCAGAGGATTTTGTTGTTCTTTCAGATTATAGATCTTCTTTAACACCATGGCTTTCATATCTGGCTTACTCCTTTTTTCCCTGGGGGTAAAATATATTTGTTGTCCATCTCAAATTAAAAAAGCGTAACACTTTAGCTCTTTGAAAAAAGGTGGGTCACCAGGGCCAAGGGATTCCAGGGCCCAGGGGCCAGACCGGCTCGCTTGGAATCATAAGGCGCTGATTTCTCCGTGGATGGGGCGGGGAAGATACCCCCCGCCTCCTCCGGCGGAAACGGGCTTTTATCCTCAAGGACAAGGGGAAACCCACGATGCTTCCGGCGCGTTCCGGCCTGGCCCCCGAGCCTAAACAGAGGCGTTGCCGTTTTTTTCAAAAATCTAAACTGATACAAAAAAGCCAACACTTTGCAGGAATAAGTGTTGGCTTTCTCAAGCGACAACCTCGTCGGTAAAAGAGTGGATCAAAAGCTTTAAGCCACCCGTTCCATCCACCCGTAAGGATCTTTGATTTTTCCGTACTGGATGCCCATGATATGATCATAAAGTTTTTGGGCCAGGGGGCCTACTTTTCCGTTGTTAACCACATAGGTTTTATCGCGGTAAGCAAGTTTGCCAACTGGTGAAATCACAGCCGCTGTTCCAGAGGCAAAAATTTCCAGCGATTTCCCGGATTCCAGAGCGGAGATCACTTCATCCAGGCCAATCATGCGCTCAGATACCTTCAATTCCCAACTGCGAGCGAGATGCATAACCGAATCACGGGTCACTCCCGGCAGGATGGTGCCGTGCAGTGGGGGAGTAATAAGCTCATTGTTGCTGAAAAAGAAAATATTGCTTGTTCCTACTTCCTCGGCATATTTGCGCTCGATGGCGTCCAGCCAGAGCACCTGGGTATATCCCCGCTCATGAGCTTCTTCAGCAGCCAGAAGACTGGCGGCATAGTTGGCCAGAGTCTTGGCCTCCCCCAATCCTCCACGGGCGGCCCGGATATATTTTTCTGAAACATAAATGTCCACCGGGTTAAAACCCTGGGGATAGTAAGCGCCCACTGGACCCAGGATGATATAAAAAAGATATTTCTTGGAAAGCTGGACACCCAGGGCGGCTTCGACGGCAATCATGTTAGGGCGGATGTAAAGGGAAGTGCCCGGGGCAGAAGGAACCCAGTCCTTCTCCAGACCGATGAGCTGCCGGGTGGCCTGCAGGGCAAACTCTACATTCAGCGCGGGCATGCAGAGCCGCTTAGCCGAACGGTTCATCCGTTCATAATTCATCCGGGGCCGAAAAAGATAAACCTCTCCGTTGGGCCAGCGATAGGCTTTCAGGCCTTCAAAAACTTCCTGCCCGTAATGCAAAACCAAAGCCGCCGGGTCTAAGGCCAGGGAATGGTATGGTTCGATTCGTGGATTTTTCCAGCCTTCCCCCTCTTGATAATCCATTAAAAACATGTGATCGGTTAAAAGCTTGCCGAAGCCTAATTGGGCATCAGGGGCGGGCTTCTTTTTTAGTTGTTCGGGCAAAGCCTTGGTAATTGAAATTTCCACCATAGAAAAATCTCCCTCTTTCTATTAGTAAGATCAGAAAAAGCTTTATACCACAAACTGTGTTTGAAAGGAAAGCATAAAAAAGTTTTTCCTTAACCTTGATGAAATCGTAAAAAGTCGTCACTCCGGTGAAAACCGGAGTCCAGGGTATTTATAAGTATTTGAAAATACTGGACTCCGGCTTTCGCCGGAATGACGAAAAAGGGTATTTTCAGACTTTTTACGCAATCATCAACCTTGATGAATTCGTAAAAAGTCCTGTTCCTGTCATTGCGAGGAGTTCCGTATTGGCGGGACGACGAAGCAATCTTGTCTTTTCAGGCACTTATAAAAACGAGATTGCTTCAGTGGCGCTCGCAATGACCCTTTCGCGACTTTTTACGAAACCATCAACCTTGGAAAGCAGCAGAATGAAATATAGTTAATGGATTAATGGGTCATCGGGGTGGGTTAATTTTTCTCGGCGCTCTCAGCGCGCTCTGCGGTGAATTGTTTGGCAGTATTTTAAACAACTCTGGCCAAGGTCAAAACGTCCACCTGTTTCGCTCCGGCTTTCAATAGGACCTTTGAGCATTCCTGCACGGTCGCTCCGGTGGTAAAAACATCGTCGACAAGAAGTAAGCGTTTGCCGGAAATGCTCCTGTTTTCCTTAACCTCAAAGGCGCCACGAATATTCTTTTTGCGCTCGGGGCCGGAGAGTTCGGTTTGCGGGAGGGTATGGCGGATGCGCTGGAGCGATTTGAAATCGAGAGGAATAGAAAGCGCCTGGCTGACCCGGCGGGCCAAAAGAAGCGATTGATTAAATCCACGCTGCTTGAGTCGCTTAGGATGAAGCGGAACAGATAGGATGAGGTCAAATTCTGAAAAAGAAAATTCCGGGTCTTTATATTCTGCCAAAAGCGCGCCCAACGGCTTGGCCAGACGGGCGGCGCCTTTAAATTTGAATCGGGAGATAATCTCTATCATCAGCCCTTCATAAGGCCCGAGGGATCTCGCCCTGGTAAAGTCCCATTCTTCCGATAGACATCCGGAGCACAAGTGATCCTCCCCGCTAACCGTATAAAAACCCAGGCCGCACCGGGGACAACGGGGGTGCGCGAAAAATTTAATTTCGGAAAGGCAAGAGGAGCACGGGCGGTCAGGGGAGCTTTCCGCCAGGTTTTTTCCGCAAAAAGGGCATCTGGGCGGAAAAAAAAATTCACTCAGAGCGTGCCAGAAAGATCCCATGCTCAAAAATTAACAGGGTAATTATAAAACGGAATGGCTGGAATGATTTTAGAGATTCCGGGAAGTTTAAAAGAGTAAGTCCCCCAGGCATGACAGCTTTCGCAGAACCCTGCCCACTCCGGTTGAGTTTTTCCGCAGGCCGAGCAGGTATAAGAGGGCAGGGAGGACTTCTGGACCTCCAGAGCCTTCTCGTAGGCTTCATTAGCCCGTTTAGCATCTCCCCGGCGATGATGGGCCTGTCCCATGAGGACATATAATTCCGGAAAGGATACTCCGGAGGCCTCCAGATCCCGAAGCTGTTCCAGGGCCTCATCGATCATCTCCAGGCGGATAAGCAGCCGGCTGTAAAAAAAGCGCAGGACGCTATCTTCCGGGCGTTTTCTCAGATAGTCGAGGTAGAGGTTGAGAATTTTTTTGGGGTTGGCCATGGACAGGTAAAGAGACTCCAAACGCTCCAGAAAAATAGGATTCCAGAAAGCCTCCAGGGCTTTTAACCAGATTTGCCCAGCATCTTCGGGGGAATCCTGGCGCTGCAACACGTCGCCCAGGGTTACGTAGGCCGGAAAGAATTCCCGGTCTTCACGGATGATTTCTCGTAAAGCTTTCTCAGCCTCCTTAAATTTCCCTTTTTGGGCCAGCTCCTGGCTAAACCTGTATTCCAGGCCAAGCATGACCTTTTTTTCAGCCGGGGCATGGTCTTTTTCTTTGGTGTATTTAACTACGCTCTTCTGGGTCTCGTATGCTTCCGGCCAATTGCCCTGGCGAATATAAATATCTCGTTTTTTCCTAAGAGCTTCGCGATTCGCCGGATCCCGCTCGAGGACATGATCCAGGGTTTCCAGGGCCAGAGCATAGTCCTTACGGGAAAGATAATTTATTTCCAGAGCGAAAAGGAGCTCCAGGTTTTCCGGGTCGATGGCTTTAGCCCGGATGAGGATATCGATGGCCTGGTCATTCTCTCCTTCCTGGGAATGAAGATGGGCCAGGGAAAGATAAGAAGGTAAATGCTCTGGAAATTTCTCGATGATTTTGGAAAAGATATTCTTGGCCTTGTCAATGTTTCCCTTCATCATCTGCTCCAGGGCTTCGCTGTACCGCCCCTGGAGCAGTTCCTCTTTCTTCTGCCGTTTGGATGAGCGCCAGAGATCGAAGGCCCGCTTGGTATCGGTGAAGAGGCTTGCCAAAAAGACGAAGAAAGCGCCGATGAAGAAGCCGCCAAAGGCGATCAAAGCCGGAGATATGGATATGGTATGATCCTGGTACAGGGTGAAGTCGATTACTTCCGGGTTAAGGTAGAAGAGATAGCCGAAGGCGATGAGAATGAGGATAAAGACGGCAAAATGGATTCGGGAGAACATGATGGGCTCCTTCTACTTGTGATGATCTCGTAAAAAGTCAAAATTGGGATGGCAGAGTAAAAAGCTCCATATGCAAGGCGCGCAAAACCTGAGGAGTGAGGCGTACTTACAAAGTACGCCGCAACGACGAAGGTGAAGCGCAACGCCGCAGATGGACTTTTTACGAAGCCATCACTTGTGGTACGGCTCTCCCCTGAGGAGGGTAAAAGCCCGATAAATCTGTTCCAGGAGAAGCAATCTGGCCATGCCGTGAGCCAGGGTCATCGGAGAAAGAGAAAGACGAAATTCAGCTTCTTCCTTTAGCTTTTCATCCAGCCCATAAGGACCGCCCAGGATAAAAGCGATTTCCTTCAGGCTATTTGTTTCCAAAAAGCGGGCAAAGCCTTCGGAGGAAAGGAATTTTCCCCTCTCATCCAGGGCTACGGTAAAAACAGCCGGGGATATTTTCCCCTGGATCCTTTGCCCCTCCATACGGATGATGTATTCCTTCTTTCCTTTTCCAGTGATCCTTACCTCCGGGACCACCACCAGGCGGAAATCAGCATACCGCCGGATTCTTTCGGCATAGACCGCGCAGCCATCCCGGATAAATGGTTCGGTGATTCGGCCGACGGAGATAAGGGTCAGGCGCAATTTTTCCCTCAGGAACCGGCCCTGCGCGGCCTCCGCTGCTTAGGCAACTCGACTTGCGGGGCGTCCGACCAGAGTCTTTCTATGTCGTAAAATTCCCGCACAGGGTGGTAAAAGATATGCACGACCACCTCCCCGTAATCCAGAAGAATCCAGCGCCCCTCTCGCTTCCCTTCAATACCCAGGGGAGAAAGCCCCTCTCCTGCCAGTTTTTCTTCGATATGGGAGGCAATGGCCTGAACCTGGCGGTCAGAATTTCCGCTGCAGATAACAAAGTAATCGGTAAAAGAGGAAAGGTTCTGAATCGACAGGATGACCAGGTCGATGGCTTTATGGTCCAGCGCCGCCTGGGCGCAGAGGAAAGCTTTTTCTTTGGAATTCGAGGGAATCAATCTACCGATTCGCTATCCTTGGTTTGATAGAGATTATTCCTGTAAATAAACTCTTCTACCGGGGCAGGCATAAGATATTTAACGGAAAGTCCCTTTTGCAAATAATCCCGGATTTTCGTGGAGGATATATCCAGGGCCGTGATCTCTTTTGGAAAGACACCATATCCGGAGCTATGGATATATCCGCCTTTTTGCTCATCATAACAAAAATCTTCGGCGAGTTCAACCGGAAGGTGCTCCCGGGAGAAATTATTTTCAAAACCCGGCCGGTTCATTACGATGAAATGGCAGAGTTCAAAGAGAGCAGTATATTGCTTCCAGGTGTTGATCTCCAGGAAAGCATCCAGTCCGAGAATAAAATAGAGGTCCGTTTCCGACCCGAACTGCCGGCGGAAATGGCCAATCGTCTCCACCGAGTAAGACTTTCCCGGCCGATGGACTTCCAACTCCGAGAGGGAAAAGCGCGGGTTGCCGGCAATGGCCAGATGAACCATATCCACCCGGAGGGAGGCAGGGGCAAGGCCATCTGTAATTTTATGGGGGGGATAGGCCGAAGGGATGAAGATGATTCGGTCGAGATGAAATGAGTCGAAAATCTCCTCAGCGGAACGGAGGTGGCCGAAATGAATGGGGTTGAAGGTTCCCCCGAAAAGGCCGATTTTTTTCATAGGCGGATCTGTCCGGAACCATAGACGATAAATTTCGAGGTAGTCAGGTCTTCCACCCCCATGGGGCCAAAGGCGTGAAGCTTGGTGGTGCTGATGCCAATCTCCGCGCCCAAACCAAGCTGGTATCCGTCGCTGAAGCGGGTGGAAGCATTGATCAGGACGGTCGAGGAGGGAACCTCCTGGATGAATCTCTGGGCGTTTATGTAATCCTGCGTGACGATGGAATCCGTATGGGAGGAACCGTAACGGATGATGTGGCTGATGGCTTCATCCAGCCCGGCGACCACCCGCACGGCCAAAATCAAATCCAGATATTCCGCCCCCCAGTCTCTTTCTCCGGCTGCTTTGATTGCGGGAAGGATGCGTTTAGTTTCCGGGCATCCCCGGAGTTCTACGCCGGCCTTTAGGTATTTTTCAGCCATCAAGGGCAGAAACTTTGGAGCAATGTTCCGGTGAACTAGAAGGGTTTCCATAGCGTTGCAGACGCCCGGGCGCTGGACTTTGGCATTGAAACAGATGGCTTCAGCCATGGCCAGATCGGCAGAGGCGTCCACAAATACATGACAGACCCCTTTGTAATGTTTAATCACCGGGATCCGGGAGTGAGAGACGACAAAGCGAATTAAGTCTTCCCCTCCCCGGGGGATGATGAGGTCGAGGTATTCTTCCATCTGGAGCATCTCTTCCACGGCCCGCCTGGAGACAGTCGGGATTACCTGGATGGCGGCAGGAGGGATTCCGTGTTGCATGCTTGTTTTCATGAGAACTTCGGCAATGGCTATGTTGGAGTGAATAGCCTCGGAGCCCCCCCGGAGGATGACGGCGTTTCCGGCTTTCAGGCAGAGGCCGGCCGCATCGGAGGTCACATTCGGTCTGGATTCATAAATGATGCCGATTACCCCAAGAGGAATGCGCATCTTCCCAACCAGGAGGCCGTTGGGGCGCTTGCTCATTTTGCTAACCTGGCCTACCGGATCGGGAAGCAGGGCAACTTCTCTCAGACTTTCGGCCATTTCTTGAATTACCCCATCGGTAAGGGTCAAACGATCGATCATAGCCGAAGAAAGTCCGGCTTTGCGGGCTGCGGTTAAATCGATGGCATTGGCCTTTTGCAATTTGGGGGCTGATTGCACCAACCCTTCAGCCATCTCTTTTAGGGCTGAATTTTTGGCAGAGGTGGAAAGATTGGCCAGCAGGTGACTGGCTTCCCTTGCCTGCCGGGCCATATCCCGGATTTCCTTTTTCAGGGCCATTCACCCCTCCTCTATTAAAAAATATTAGCCGCAGAGATCGCTGAGAACGTCGAGAAGAACTACATCAATTCAATAAGCCAATAACTTTTCTTAAAGCACCACAAGGTCATCGCGATGGATGATTTCATCGCTGTATTTATAGCCAAGCTTAATTTCTATTTCGGTGGTTTTTAAACCTTTGATCTTATTGATTTCAGAGGAAGTGTAGTTGGATAGGCCTTTGGCAAAATCCTGTCCCTGGGTGTCTGTAAGAACTACCGGGTCGCTCGGGCCGAATTTTCCTTCCGCGCCAAGGACTCCGGATGGGAGCAAACTCTTTCCCTTTTGCAGGATGGCTTTCTTGGCGCCTTCGTCCACAATGATCTTCCCCCGGGCCTTCAGGGTGAAAGCGATCCAGTGTTTGCGACTGTTGAGTTTGTTAACTTCAGAGGCAAACAGAGTGCCCACCTCTTCTCCGCGAAGAATCTTTTCTATTATACCATCCACAGTTCCATTTGCCAGGATGGTGGGCACGCCGAACAAAGCTGCCTTTCGCGCCGCCTGCAGCTTGGTTACCATCCCGCCGATACTGATAGGACTCAGGGTTCCGGAGGCCTTCATTTCCATTTCAACTGTGACCTGCGGGACCAGGGGAATGAGTTTGGCGTTTTTATGGAGGCGCGGATCCCGGTCGTAAAGGCCGTCGATATCGCTTAAGACAACCAGCAAGTCGGCGTTGACCAGGCTGGTGACTAAAGCCGAGAGATTATCATTATCGCCGAACTTAATTTCCTCTACGGCCACCGTGTCATTTTCGTTGATGATGGGTATTACCCCAAAATCCAAAAGGGTGAGAAGGGTATTCCGGGCATTCAGGTAACGATTCCGGTTGGAGAGGTCATCGCGGGTAAGAAGAACCTGGGCCACCTTTTCTCCATAGAAAGTGAAAGCCCGCTCATAGTTCCACATCAGGGCGCTCTGCCCGATCGCGGCCGAGGCCTGTTTTTGCGGTATGGTTTTCGGCTTTTCCGTGAGGCCAAGCCGGGACATACCGGCAGCAATGGCTCCGGAAGAGACGATGACTACTTCGACCCCCTTTTTTTTGGCGGCGCTAACTTCCTTAGCCAATCGGTCGAAGATAGCCTGGTTTAAGGATCTGCCCTTGGCTGTGAGCACCTGGCTGCCAACTTTGAGAACGATCCGATGGACTTTGTTTATGATCGCTCTGCGGGTCATGCCTGGTTTTCCTCCTTCAATTTTCTGGCAAGACTTTTAGATAAAGCATTTAAAAGATTTGGCAGACCTTCTCCGGTCAAGGCCGAGATGGGATAAATTTCTTTATTGATTTTCTTAAAATAACGCTTCAACCCTGCAATACTCCGGCGGGCTTCCGGAACGTCGATTTTATTCAGGGCCACGATTTGTGGTTTGGCCGCAAGAGCCTTGTTAAAAAGGGAAAGCTCGCGGTTCATGGCAAGATAATCCTCCAGGGGATTGCGCTGGCTGGCCCCGGAGATGTCCAGCAAATGGAGGATAATGCATGTGCGCTCTACATGGCGGAGAAATTTCAGGCCCAGGCCGGCGCCCTCATGAGCCCCTTCGATAATCCCGGGTATGTCAGCTACGACAAACGGTCTATAGTTGCCAAAAGTGACTACTCCTAAATTGGGGACCAGGGTGGTAAAAGGATAATCGGCAATCTTTGGGCGGGCGGATGAGATCCTGGAGATGAGCGTGGACTTCCCGGCATTGGGAAATCCGACAATGCCCACGTCGGCGATCAACTTCAACTCCAGGAAAAGCCAGCGGGATTCACCAGATTGTCCGGGCTCAGCGTGGCGGGGAGCCTGATGGGTAGAGGTGGCGAAACGGGCATTACCCCGGCCTCCCGCCCCTCCCCGGGCTACGGTGCAGAGTTCACCGTTTTCTGTTATATCTTTGAGGGTGTCTCCGCTGGCGGCGTCGCGGACGATTGTTCCAACCGGAACGGGAAGGATTAGATCGGGGGAGCTGCGTCCTTCCTGGTTTTTTCCCTTACCGTGCTGTCCCCTTTTGGCGTGATAATGCTGCTGGTAGCGGAAATCGAGAAGCGTGGCGATCTGGCTATCCGCCTTGAGGATCACGTCTCCGCCTTTTCCCCCGTCGCCGCCATTTGGCCCTCCGCGGGGGATATATTTTTCACGGCGAAAGCTGATGCAACCGTTTCCTCCGTCTCCGGCTTGGACGAAGATTTTCGCTTCATCGATAAATTTGATCGGTCAGACTCCCGAAATATTTCCCATATAATCGCCTATCCCTTCGGGATAGGGCTGGCTTACACCTGAATTCTTGCGGCCGGCGGGGCGTATACGCTCACTTTTTTACGTTCTTTGCCGAGGTGTTCAAAGGTTACGATGCCCTCGATCTTGGCAAAGAGGGTGAAATCCTTACCCATCCCGACATTTACACCCGGATGAATGCGAGTTCCGCGTTGACGCACCAGGATCGACCCGGCTTGGACCATCTGCCCGCCAAAACGTTTCACTCCCAGCCTCTGGCCGGCGCTATCCCTGCCGTTCCTTGAACTTCCCTGTCCTTTTTTATGAGCCATAGCAACCTCTTAATATTGAGTGTCTAAAGTCCGAAGCGCTTAAAGTTTAAATAATTTTGGCACATTAGGCCTTTTATTTACTGTAAACTGATTTCTTTGATCTTCATGGTGGTGAAAAATTGACGGTGGCCTTGTCTCTTGGCGTAGCCCTTGCGTCGTTTCATCTTGAAGACGATCACTTTTTTGGCTCTCCGTTGCCCCATGATCTCTCCTACGATCCTGACATTAGGAAGCAAGGGGTCGCCGGCCAAGACTTTTTCTCCTTCCGCGTATAGAAGAACATTTTTGATTTCGACTAAATCCCCAGCCTGGCCTTCTATTTTTTCCACCCGAATAGTATCGCCCGGGGAAATTTTGTATTGTTTTCCACCCGTCTGGATTATTGCGTACACATCATCCTCCAAATTCGATGCCTTTATGACCGTTAACAGGTTTTTTCAGCATTAGGCAATTTAAGTAGTGACCCTTTAATCGTTGATATATTCGATTACATCCTCATGCAGGGTATCATGTCATTGCGAACGAAGTGAAGTAATCTATTTTAATTGTATAGGAAATTCCTTTTTTCAACTTTAGTGTCGCCTGCGGCGGAAGCACTTTAGACGTTTGACACTTATCCTTTTCTTAATAATGGTTTTAAAACTCTGTGATCTCTGTGTCCTCTGTGGCTAATTTAATCCCCGCTTTAGCGGGAATGACGAAAAGGAAGGAAAAGGACTTTCAATAGATCATCGAATTTACATTATAAAAATTCCGGTTCCTTTTTGTCAACGGAAAACTGGCCGTTGTTGCTGTGAATTTCAAATTGCTCAAGATGGTAGTCGCTTTTGCCGCTGACCAGGATGCGTTTGCTGAAGCGCCTTTCCAGTTTTTCCACCTCGCCGCGGGCTTCATCATAGAGAAAATTGGCAACATTTGGATGCACATTGACCAGGATATTATCTCCCCGCAGATCACGGATATCCCGCTGAATCTCCCGCAGAATCTCCTGGCAGATGGTCGAACGGGATTTGAGAAACCCCCGTCCTTCACAGTAAAAACACCTTTCGCTGAGAATGCGCCCCAGGCTTTCCCGGGTGCGTTTTCGGGTCATCTCCACCAACCCTAATTCGGATATCTTAAGAATATTGGTTTTGCTTTTGTCTTTTTTCAGGGCTTCGGTGAGGGCCTGGAAAACCTTCTCCCGGCTGGATTCCTTTTCCATGTCAATGAAGTCAATGATGATGATCCCGCCGATGTTGCGCAGCCTTAGCTGGTAAGCAATCTCCTTGACGGCCTCCAGGTTGGTTTTCAGGATGGTGTCCTCTAAATTCCTTTTGCCGACATAGCGCCCGGTGTTCACGTCGATGACGGTCAGGGCCTCGGTCATTTCGATGACGATATAACCGCCGGATTTAAGCCAGACCCTCCGCCCTAAGGCCCGGCTGATTTCCATTTCGATGCCAAAGAAATCGAAGAGCGGCTCTCCTTTGTCGTACATTTCGATGGAGGATTTGAGCTGGGGCATGAAAGTCTCGCAGAAATCCACGATCTTGTGGTATTCCTCCTGCGAATCTATGACCGCCCGCTCCACATCCTGGGTAAATAGATCCCGGATCGCCCGCAGGGTTATATCGAGGTCTTTGTGTAAAAGACTGGGGACCGGACTTGCAGCTTTGCGCTTCTGGATGTTGTTCCACATCTTCAGGAGGAAATCCATATCCTGGCGCAGCTCCGGCTCCCCTTTTCCTTCGGAAGCCGTGCGCACAATCAGCCCGCAGCCGGGGGGCTTGATATGCTGGATGATTTCCCGGAGGCGCCGCCGTTCGGCTTCGTTTTCAATCCGGCGGGAGACGCCAATTTGGTCCACCATGGGCATGAGAACCAGATGGCGTCCGGGGAGGGAAATATGGGAAGTAATCCGGGCTCCTTTTGTTCCTAAAGGCTCTTTGGACACCTGGACCAGGACTTCCTGGCCTTCATGCAAAAGGTCTTCAATCTGAAAGGGGGTATTCAAGTCCGGGATATCTTCTTCTTCACTATCCGGCAGCCCGTTGCCGTCGTCATCGCGGGCGCGCATCATGAATTCCAGATCATCGAAGTCCTGATGGACGTCGGTAACGTAAAGGAAGGCCGCTTTTTCCAGGCCGATATCCACAAAAGCAGCCTGCATCCCCGGAAGAACCCGGACTACCCGGCCTTTGTATATGTTCCCGCTAATGCCTTGTTCAGAATTACGCTCCAGATATAGTTCAACGAGTACCCCGTTTTCCAGCAGGGCCACCCGGGTTTCGCCGGAATTTAAATTGATCAGGATTTCATTGGCCATGGGTCTGATTCCTTGAACTGTACCTGGATTTTTTGAACGCTAAGCGAGGGCCGGTTACCTTCAGGCCAGCAAAAGATAAAATCCAGAACTTCCTCCGGCCGGATGATTCCTCCCGGGCCGGAACGAATCTTCATCTCCAGATTAAGTTCATCCGCCAGCGAGAGGGATTCTACCATAGTCTTAAGGTCTAAGGGTTTATTTTTCCTGGTCCAAAAAACCGGTATTTTTTCCTCTTGCCGGAAGAAGTCAATTTTTTTGGCCCGCAGGCTGTCAGGTTCAATGAAGCTAATTCTATACAATATACCAATAATACTATCAAAAATGGAGGATGATTTCAAGTTAATTTCTTGCGTTTTCAGTATTTTTATCCCCGGCGGGAGAAGGGCATTCAGCCTGATGGCGGCCTCTTCAGGGTCGAGCTTGCCCTTAATCTGGTAATCGAAAAATTCCGCGAAGCTTTCATAGCCGACGGGAAGGGGAGGGCCAAAAGACACTTTTGGCAAAGGGTGAAATCCTTGAGAAAAGACTAAAGGAAACTGAGCGCGGCGGAAAGCCCGGATCATCGACCGGGACAATTCCAGGTGGCCGATGAATTTGGCCGGCCCGGATTTGGCAAACTGCGAGCGAAAACGGCGGATCGGGAAAGGAAACTCATTTGGTTTTTTGGGTAGGGGAATATTGGGGCAGGGGACCTCAACATCATTGGCTATTCGGTTACTGAAAAGGTCAGCCCCGCCGCAGACCCCGCAGCCATTGCAGGCGGCCCGGCGGCAGTCTCCAGTTGGAATTGCGGCAAAGGCCTTGCGGCGTTCTTCTTCAAGAAAGCGTTTAGCGATCCGCGAATTTAGGTGGTCCCAGGGCAAGATTTCGTTAAGCTCCCTCCGGCGAAAGGCGTAAAAAAATGGATGAAGGCCAGTCTGGGCAAAAGCTTTTTCCCAGAGGTCATAACGAAAATGATCTCCCCATCCATCCAGGCGGCAACCCAGGTTGTAGGCGGCCATAAGAGTCAGGCCCAGCCTGCGGTCGCCCCGGGCAAAGACTCCTTCCAGCAGGCTCAGCCGGGGGTCGGACCATTTCAGGCGAAATCCGTATTGTTCCAGGTTTTTGCGCAAATATTTTTGCTTCTTAGTCGTTTCTTCCGCAGAGCATTGGGGCTCCCATTGGAAAGGGGTATGGGCTTTGGGTATAAAGTTAGAGATGCTGACGTTAATATGGGCCGAGCCTTTGGCCCGGCGAGCCTCTGTTAGAGCCTTACGGCAAAGAGAAACGACGCCCCCAAGGTCGTCCTCTGTTTCAGTGGGAAGGCCGAGCATGAAGTAAAGTTTGACCATCTGCCAGTTGGCCATAAAAACGGCGCGGATGGTGGCGAGGAGGTCTTCTTCCGTGTTCCCTTTATTGATAACCTGGCGCAGGCGCTCTGTCCCGGCTTCGGGCGCCAGGGTAAATCCGGTCTTGCGCACTTCCCTAATCTTTTGGATAAGGGAGGGGGTGAGGGTTTCCACCCTGAGGGAAGGGAGAGAAACGGCCACTCGCTCATTCCGGTATCGATCGATGATGCGCGTAAGCAAAGGTTCAATACATGAATAATCACCCGTGCTCAGGGAAAGGAGGGAGACTTCATCATGTCCGGTGCTTTTTAGGCATTCTTCAACCAGATGTAAAATTATTTGGGGGGAACGCTCCCGCAGGGGGCGGTAGATCATCCCGGCCTGGCAGAAACGGCATCCCCGGGTGCACCCCCGGGCGATTTCGATATTCAGGCGGTCGTGGATGACTTCCAGGTAAGGAAGGATGGGACGCTTCGGAAAATCGCCTCTGTCCAAATCCGGCAGAATGCACCGCAGAACAGTTGAATATCCCGTCTTCCGGGGAATGATATTTTTGATTATTCCGTCTGGTTCATATTCCATCTGGAAAAAAGAGGGGATATAAACCCCTTCAATACCGGAGAGGCTGGCTAAAAGCTCGGCTTTAGATTTGGCTTTTTCGCGGGAATCGATAATCTCCCGGCAAATCTTAAGGACCGCTTCTTCTCCATCGCCCAAAATAAAAGCGTCAAAAAAATCAGTTAGGGGCTCCGGGTTGAGGGCGCAAGGGCCGCCGCCGATGATGATTGGATCATTCTCGCCCCGGTCCGCAGCTTTCAGAGGAATCCCGGAAAGATCCAGAATATTCAAAACGCCGGTATAATTAAGCTCATATTGTAAGGAGAAGCCAATGACATCGAACTCTTTCAACGGCAGAGAGGATTCCAGGGAGGTTAAGGGTAAGTCGCGTTCCCGGAGAAACTTTTCCATGTCGGGCCAGGGCGCAAAAACTCGCTCGCAGGCAACATGCGCATCCTGGTTAAGGATATGGTAGAGGATCTGCAGCCCGAGGTGGGACATGCCAACTTCATAAACATCCGGAAAAGCCAGGGCAAACTTCAGGCGGACGCGGTTTAGGTCTTTAACGATGGCATTGATCTCCCCGCCCATATATCGGGATGGTTTGGAAACTAAGAGCAGTTCTTTCTTGTTCATGGTAAAAAAAATTTAGTACTTGTCCGTAAATAATATTCCCCCTTTTGCAAAGGGGGGCGAGGGGGGATTTTGATCAGGAATCCCAAAGTAAATCCCCCTATGTCCCCCTTTTTCAAAGGGGGATAAAAATCGCGACTTATTTAAGGATAAGCTTTTAATAAGCCGTTGTTATACCAGATCATTTGCTTACCAACAAATGCGAGAACCGTCCCCCAAACCCACGGTTTCCGCATCGTGAGAAGCAATTGAAGTCAGGCCCAGATTTCTTTTGACAGTCGGCGCTCAATTATAGTAGCTTTAGGACATCTCCATAAGCAAGTCTTTTAATGAGTAGCCCCGGATTCCCGTCTTCAGATATCCGCCGGGCTCTTTACCGTGAGGCCAGGCTTGTTCAAAACATGGGTATAGATCATAGTGGTGGATACATCGGCATGTCCTAGCAGCTCCTGAACCGTACGAATGTCATATCCGGAATCAAGGAGATGGGTTGCAAAGGAGTGGCGCAAGGTATGACAACTGATCTTTTTGTTTATGCCCGCCCGCGCGGCCGCCTCTTTCACCGCTTTCTGGACCAGATTTTCGTTGATATGGTGCCGCCGCACCGTCCCGCTGCGCGGATCTACCGAAAGACTCTTGGCCGGAAACACATATTGCCAGATCCATTCCTTCTCCGCTCGCGGATACTTCCTGGCCAGGGCAGGCCAGACATAAACCGCGGCGGTCCCTTTCGCCAGATCCTGTTCGTAGATAGCCTTAACCCGACCAAGATGTTCCTGCAGGGCGCAGGCAAATCGCTCCGGCAGCATGGTTATCCGGTCCTTCTGTCCCTTGCCGTCCCTCACCATGATCTGGCGCCGCGCAAAGTCGATGTCCTTCACCCGCAGGCGGACACACTCCATAAGCCGCAAGCCGCCGCCGTACATCACTCCGGCCATCAAACCGGCGAGTCCCTCCATCTGCGCAAGCAGGGCCTTGGTTTCCTCCCGGGTCATAACCTCCGGCAGGCGCTGCGGCCGCTTGGCCCGGACAAATTCCTTTATTTCACCGACCGGTTTTTTCAGAACCTGCCCATAGAGAAAAACCAGGGCATTGAGGGCCTGATTCTGGGTGCTCGCCGATACCTCCCGTTCTACTGCCAGGTAATCAAGGTAGGCCTTAACTGCTGTGGAAGGGTCAAGCTTTTTTGGATGGGCATAATCATGGAAGGCGATGAATCGTCTGACCCAGTCAACGTAGGTGGTTTCGGTGCGATACGAAAAATGGCGGGAACGGACCTCGGTTTTAACCGCTTCGAGAAGTTCAGGAAATTGCCGTTCAATCTCGCCTGGAATCACTCGGTCTCGAAACCCGCCCGTCCTGACTTTCGCCTCTTGAGTAAAAGTTTTTCCAGTAGCCCTCACGCCGGCTTGTATCTCAGGCGCATATTGAGGGAGAAAGATCTCGTAAAGTATCCTCAGCGCATGTTCGGCCTGCCGAACCTGCCAGTCTGCGATGCCCTGGCGCTTCCCCAAGTCAGCCAGATAGG
Organism: Deltaproteobacteria bacterium; assembly: GCA_016875165.1. Taxonomy (GTDB): domain Bacteria; phylum Desulfobacterota; class SM23-61; order SM23-61; family SM23-61; genus JAHJQK01. The sequence continues at coordinate 288 of VGSF01000093.1, read as the reverse complement.
CTTCCACATCTTTTCTGGACCTCTCTTTCAAAGGCTTGTTTTTCAAAGAACGCTCAAACTCCTTCGCCCACCTGACATAGAAGGCCGAACGGTCCGGGCGTACCCTGTTTTCCTCCGCGCACCCCCGGTAGGCTTCCCAAAAAACATCGCGCTCTTTGGAATTGCGGACGTCCATGATTTTCACCCCGGAATCCATTTTTATTTTAATGGGTTAAGCAAGGATTACGTATTGCATGCTAGGCAGAATTATAATATCATGATATTATTTTTCTGTCTACTATCTGTTAT
>VGSF01000092.1 GCA_016875165.1 Deltaproteobacteria bacterium | reverse complement strand
GGGGCTGCCGACCTCATTTTGGGGTCGGCTAAAATCTCTCCGCTTCTCTACCTCCCTATGGATAACTCCTATTTTTCATTAAAATTTACCCACACGATTTGGAGAAGACCCAAAAAAGATTACCAGGTAATCACCGCCGGCAGTTCGGAAGAGGCCTTGATCAAAGTGCAAGCTGAAGAACCCGACCTGATTTATTTAGATATCATCATGCCCGGAAAGGATGGCATGGAGGCCCTAAAGGAGATTCGGGGGGTTCAGCCCCAGACTCCTGTGGTCATGCTCACAGCCACTAAGACTTTAAAAACTGCCGTGGAAGCGATGAAACTGGGAGCTTACGATTACATTACCAAGCCTTTCGACGTGGAAGAGCTGAGACTGGTAGCCGAGAAGGCCCTGGAGAATCGGGACCTCAGACAGGAAAACCGCCGGCTGCAGGATGAAGTGGAAGACCGTTTCCAATTCGATAACATCATCGGCAAATCCAAAGAGATGCGGGAAATTTACGCCATCATCCGGCAGATCGCCGAGAAGAACTCCACAGTCCTGATTCATGGCGAGAGCGGAACGGGTAAAGAGTTAGTCGCCCGGGCCATCCATTACAATAGCCATCGGAAAAACAAGTCTTTTGTGGCCGTAAATTGTGCGGCCATCCCTGAAACACTTATTGAAAGCGAGCTTTTTGGGCACGAGAAGGGAGCTTTCACCGATGCCCAGGTTCGGCGAATCGGACATTTTGAGTTGGCCCATCAGGGAACGCTTTTCCTGGATGAGATTTCGGAGCTGAGCCTGCCCACCCAGGCCAAGATCCTTCGCGCCCTGCAAGAACGGGACTTTGTGCGGGTGGGCGGGGGAAAGACGATTAGCGTGGATGTGCGTCTGATCTCGGCCACCAATAAGAATCTGGAAGAGCTGATGGGCCGGGGAGCTTTCCGTTCCGATCTTTTCTACCGGATCAACGTGGTTCCCCTGACCATTCCCCCCCTGCGCAAAAGAAAAGAGGATATTCATCAGCTGGTGAAACACTTTTTGGAAAAACACGCCGGGGCGGGAAAGAAGAAAATTACTCCCGAGGCCATGGATGTCCTGGTAGCGTATGATTGGCCGGGGAACGTGCGCGAGCTGGAAAATATCATCGAGCGGATCGTGGTGTTTAGCAGCTCGGATACAATCGGTCCCGAAGAACTTCCGCCATCGCTAAAGACCGAGACCCGGGTGGAGTTGATAAAACTTGGGGTTTTAGGTGGACGGATATCTTTTGAGGAAGCCGAGAAAGAATTCGAGAAAGATATAATTATAGAAGAGCTGAAGAAGAGCAATTATGTCCAGACCCGGGCTGCCGAGATTTTAGGTGTCAGCCGGCGGATTCTGAAATACAAGATGGACAAATACGGCATAGAAGGCCCCTCGGAAAGTTAACCGCCGAAAAAAGCATCAAATTAATAATCTTATTAAAAAATCAATAGCTGATATTGAACCTATATCCTGGTTACCCTCTAAAAGATTTACCCCTGAGTTACCTCATGCAAAATATTAACAGGCATTTTTACCATATTTTTAAATGGTATTTAATGCCAGTATATGGCATAATTTTTAGAAAATATTCGGGGAGATCATATGGGAGTAAAGGCCACATTCATCCTGGATGAGAAGATAATGGAACAAAGCAGGGAATATGTAAGTAAAAAAAAGTTTAAATCCATGAATGCTTTCGTGGAGAAAGCGCTAAAGAATGAAATTGCCAAAATGAAAAAGGAAGAGATTAAGGCAGCTTTTCTGCAAGCTAGCCAAGACCCATTGTTTTTAGCCGACCTCAAAGAAATTGAGGAAGACTACGCCCATGTCGATTTTGAAAAGATAAAAGAATGAACTATAGGATGGGAATTTTTATTGCAGACCTCAATCCCGTCCTTGCCTCCGAGCAGAAAGGAAAACGCCCTGTGCTCGTGGTAAGCGATGAGGTTTTCAATAGTGTCATGCCCGTGGTTACCATTCTTCCGCTTACTTCCCTTAAGAAGGGAAGACGTATATATCCCAACGAAGTATTGCTACCTAAAGGGATCGGCGGTCTTTCTACGGATTCTATTATCCTGGCGCACCAGATCAGGACGATATCCAAACAACGCCTGGGGAAGTTGTTAGGTTTTGTGAATGACAACGTTACGCAAGAGTCAATAGCCCAAGCCATGCGGGTTCACCTCAGTCTATAAGAAACGATTGAGTTTCACTATTATTCCGGAAACTGATTTGGAATACATTGACCTGGCATAAAAGGTGAGACTGGACTTTCGTGAGGTCGCCCCGGGGTGTTGCGGGATTCTGACATGGATGGGCATTCTGTTAACATTGACATCGAATCAATCAGAGGCGTTCCTGAAAATATGAATTTCTTCTCAATATCGGAAACACCTTAAAGGGAGTGCTCCTCTCTTCTTTCCAATCGTCTTTTATTGCACTTTCCCCTCCACAATCCGGATAAAATCCACCTCCATGTGCTGGCGATGTTCTATAATGGAAGGATCTTGCAAATCAGTCAACTGCTGGACAAAATCAATAGCCAGTAAATTAAGATGTTCCGGTATTGTAATGTCGTAATTTTGAAACATTTTGTAAATGTTGTCCACGATGATGAATCCAGGCGCGAAGGTGTAATAGGCTGTGGTTGGATTCCAGTAAACGAACTGACCATCCAGGGAAAGTTGTATGACCAGTCCATTGTTGAAATGCAGCCATAGGCCCTGCCAGTGAGTAGTCGTGCCAGGGTCGGCAGGTGGTACGGAGCTTATGGACATTGCGTCTATCTTAAACTGTATATAAGTATTGGGAGTAATGAGTATAGGAAGCTTATCTTTATATGACGGGTGATAAATGCTCACAAAGGTCTCATTAACCCGGGCTGACCTAAATCCGGCATTCCTGGTGTTGCCTTTGATGAGGAGGCCATTAACTATGGCATTAGATGTGCTGCCATTATCAGGATTCTGGTTCATCAGATTATGCCCTGTATGTGCCCAGGCGTTATTATCAGTAAGACCCTTGTCCCACTCTTCATTAAACTTGATCTCTCCAGGAGTAAAGTATTTGCCAATTACCGCTCCTTCTTCGTTTCCAAGAGCGCCTTTAAACACAATGGTGAATTTGAGAGAACTGTAACTTTCTACGGGTATAACATTAGGGTAAATGACAAAGGAAGCCTCTATGTTATCTCCCAAAAGGAGTTCTGAAACTGGCACTGCATTAGTGGCATAGCCCAAGATGTCGCCAGACCCGTCAGCAGGCGCTCCAGTTGGGGTATAGCGGTACATGAGGACAAGATATCCATTTCTCATGGTTTCGTGGGTAGGGGTCACGTTTTTAACTGTTACATTGATTTGGCTAATGCTGTTGTTGTAAAAGACAGGCAAGCAGGCCACCTGAAGCTGCCCCCGGAAGAAATATTTCAGTAACCCTGCGGAATATCCTACGGCGCGAGGGACGAGGAATTTTGCATAATCGGCATAAACGTTTTCATCGAGGACCGGAATTTTAGGAAGCAGATAACTCAAGGCGGGATTTTTAGCTTTCCAGTAATCGAGATAGTCCACGGCCGAGAGTAAATAACCCTGATTGGAATTTGTTTCCCCGCAGCAATTTTTTAAATAATACAGCCGCGTATAGGTTTCAAACGGATTTGTATAATGCCTTCCAATGATAGGCGTACCGGCATCGATTCTGGGATATGGGAAATTCTGGGAATTGATTGTATCCTCACTAAAGAAATTCGCATTTGTGTATTCAGCCAATCCTATGTTGTTTCCTACAGTTACTTCTGGGTTGTGGCCCAAGTACTGGTTGGTATCAAAGATGTTGGCGATAGGAAGGCCTGCCGTAAGCCGATTCAGGATGGAGTCAGTGAAAAAAACGGGGTTTATTGTGCTGATGTTTATATTCTTCTGGATCCATTTTTCATAACCTATGATATGGGCATCGTTTCTGGTGTGGGCAGGAACAGATACATCTTGAACCAGATGCAGGAGTTGGCCCAACCCCCGAAACGTTTCCGCAAAATTTTTTCCCCTATCTGTTTTGGTAAGAGCCGTAAGGGCTCTGTAGTAATAATGCCTGACATCGTTCCACGAATAATACCCACCAGGGCTTTGCGCGCCTACTGATCTTTGTGCCCAGATAACTGAAGACTCACCAGAGAGAAAAGTTCCGAAGAAATATCCGCTAAAGCCCTGCTCGGTAAGTGGATTATGGTAATGATTTACGGAACGAAGATATGGAACCATCAAAGGAGGTTCGTCTTCGTAACGTCCACCATCTCGCATCCATCGAAAAACTGCTTTGTTGTCAAAAAGTTCATTAACTCCTCCGCGAATGCCGAGTTGGTTAATCAAATATTGACTCAGCGAAAAAGCATTAAAATTACTAAATGATATCCTTTCGTTCATTTGGCCATGCATTTCAACTTCAAGTGCATTCATTGAAGGAATGCAAATTATAAAAGAGAGTAAAGTAGTGATCGTCAAGGTAATTATAGAAACGACTTTCCTATACATTACTTGCCCTCCTTGATTTTCAATTCACCCTCTAAACCGAGATGTTTTCTTTCCTCATTTATTACCCTAATTAATTTTGGTTGTTTGTTGTCTAAATCACCTACTGGTGATGGCATTCCGTGTAAGCGTTCCTCGCAGGTCTTGAATTTGTCAAGCTCCACAAGCCCTAACTTCATTGGCTTGAGTTCAAGGCCTTTTTCCGTATGGGCAGGGCGATTTTCAACACTTCCCGGTTCTTTAGCGAAAAAATATCCACCCCAAATGTCTTTACGTTTATACCCCGGTTTCCAAACCAGAAAAGATGTCTCGTCGCCTACGGATAAAGGGTTGATCATCATCGTCTTCGACGGTATGAAAAATTCACCTTTATGATCCGTTAAAGCCTCCTGAACATCCGCTAAGGTCGTATGCATACCCGTAGGCCCCAGCATGTTGATATGATACTGCACTACTACCACCGCACCTTCTATGGGCTCTTTTGTCTCGGCATCTATCACCTTCCCCCGAAACGACTTTTCATGAAAAATCAACCATCCGCTTCCTCCCTCAACAATTTGAGAGGTCATCAGCATTAAAACAGCCGCCAAGGAACACATGAAATATTTCATAACTCAATCCTCATGTGATTTAATAAAGAGGTTATCAGCAGCGTCTTGATTACCCTTACCCCCATCCCTAAAACCTCCAAATCTTCCAAAGTCCATTACTATCTTTAATAAATTTGAGTTGAAAGGAAAAAGGAGTGCCATCCCTTCTGACCAGGATCTCATATACGGCTTCATTGCCCTCTACAGAAGCCAACACAATCTGGGCAGCGTTCAATTCTCCAACAATCTCTAGAAGAACAGGGAGTAAGGCTGTAAACTGTTCTCTATAAAGCGCCTTACCCGCGGCCGTGAAGTTTTGCATGGCACCCTCGATATCTTGGTTGGCCAGCGCTCCTTTCATCCCCTCCCATTTAGCCTTTAAAAGGGCATCCAATTCTTGTAAGGAGAAAACATTGACAACCGTGGTCTCCATGTAATTATTGCCCTGAGTATCGGTAACGGTAACCCTCGGAAAGTAAAGTCCCGGATGTTGATACTGACCGGTGATTTTTGATTCTGTCCCTGTAAGTTCCGGTGTCCCATCCCCATTAAAATCCCAGGAATAGCTAGATACCGGATTTTCCAGATACCCCTCTGCCTCAAAGGCGACGTCTAAAGTATTTGCTGGCGGTTTAAGGATACCACTGGGGGGATAGACCATTAACCTTATCATTTCTTGTTGCGTATCTGTGTTGATAGTAACCGAGGTCTGAACCTGGAATCCATCAGGCATGGTTGCGGTTGCCGTAATGATATTCTGCCCTAATTGAAGGGGAATGATTGCCGCAAAGTCACTCCCCTGTACCTCGGCCAGAACCCCATTGACAACCACCCCTATCTCTCCTGTCTGATCATAAACTCTACCCTGAACAATAACCTGCGATTTATTGATGGTTGCCCCATTGGCGGGCGAAACTATCTCTATCCTAAATTGAGAAACCGATATGGTAATACTCACCTCTCCTTGATTTCCTGCACGGTCTATAGCCCTTGCTGTTATCGTGTGGAAACCAGGGGTAAGCGTTGAGGTATTGAGTGAGAAGTTAAACGGCGCTTGAATCATAGCTCCCGCGGGTTGCCCATCCACTAAGAGAGCTACGCCAGCAATCCCTGAGAGCACATCAAAAGCCTCAACCATTACAGAAATCGTGCCTGAAACATTCCCGCCGGATACGGGAGATGTGATGGCGACGACGGGGGGATTCATATCAAGCAAAACTGATCTGGATACATGGCTTGTGTTTCCGGCCTTGTCCTTGGCAGTAAAGGTCAGGGTATTTATCCCCGGAACCAGAGCAACGTCCCCACTGAAATTCATTCCCGCCAGGATCAATGCTTGCGGGAAACCGTTATTTACCGCCACAGTCACCGTTTCTATGGTCTCGTCCATAACAGTCCCGCTTACTGCTATAGTATGGCGATTTACAGCCATTCCCTCTGCCGGGCTAATGATGTTTATCTGCGGCGGGATGGTGTCAAGGATAACCATAATCTCAGCCCATGAAAGGTTCCAAATAGGATCGACAGCAGTTATGCTTATAAAATTCTCCCCTTCCCTGAGACTAATCTGCGTCGTGAATACCCCGTTGATTACCGGAATAGAAGGCTCTTCCCATCCTAATCTTACAGTAGCCTGAGGGTCATCTACCGTTCCCGTAACCGTAATGGTCGGATTGCTCGTCACCCATCCATCACTGGGTGACATGATGGCGATTGCCGGTGGAACCGTATCCCTGATAAAAGTTACCGTGGCCTCGGTCCGACCTCCCTCCCCATTTGTAGCCACAGCCGTAAAGGGATAAATCCCGTCTACCGGAGGGATTCTAAGCCAAGCCCAAAAAGATGTCCCATCCCGAAGCCCATACCTGATATCTCCCTGCTCTATGACCTCTTCTCCATCCGGAAAAAGAATTCCGTTTAAGGTTAAAGAGACGGCGGTCTCATCCGTAGATCCGGTAACCATTCCCCAACCCCAACTATATGCTTGAGAACGGCAATTCTCCCTTGCCATTACAATCGTCGGCATGGAAAGTTCGGCACAAAGAGTTAGAAGAGGTCCTTCTTGACCTGTTCGGAGGTAAACCAGGGTTTCATCCTCCCCTTGATTGCCGCAGGCATCGGCAGCGATAACCTTGATCCGGTTTTCCCCCTCATTAAGGACCACCCCAGCAAGGGTAAAAGAACCGTCAGAGGCCACCGGAACTACAATCCCATTAACCCTCACCGAGGCAGAAGGATCGTCCACTCTTCCACTTACAGCGATGGGACTTGCCTGGAAGACGGCCCCATGGGCAGGATAGGTGATGTTAACCAGAGGAGGAGTGTTGTCATAACCCGTTATCCCCATCCTTAGAAAATCTCCCGGCGCGCCCCGAAGCTCCACCTTGAGGGTGTTGGCAGGTTGCAGAGAAACAACTTGCGATAAAGATCCTACCTGCTCATTGAAGTCATTCGGATGAAATACGGATACTCCATTCAGAGTGATGATGGCCGAATCAACCCTTTTGGAGCCGTCGGGATTCCCATTGGTAAGATGCAAGGTAAAAGGCCCGGAGAACTGCGCACCCAATTTAAAGGCCTTAGTTTCCACTACGGGTTTCCCAGTGCTTCTTGTAAAGGTATGAAGACCATAAACCGAACAGGCATGTCTCTCCAGGCGAAACAGCTCGAGGGTTATCAATGCACCAGGAGCGCTCCTAAGCCTTACCTCAAGCAGATTCTCACCGGATACAAGCGTAACCTAGCGGCTCAGCCTTCCCACCTGTTGGTTAAAATCAGAAGGTCGGAAAAAATCCTGGCCATTTAGCTTTATCACCGCGCTCGACACTCGCTGCCTGCCTTCAAACGTTCCATTGGTGAGATGGAGAAGGAATGGGCCGGTGGGGTCAGAGATGGGAATGGAGATCCGTTCCGTTTTAGGTTTCTCCCTTTCGCGGAGAAAGGTGATAGGCCCCCATATCAGAACACTTCCTTGAGGGGGAGGGGGGCTATAGACCGACATTCTTAAGGATTCCGGAAATTGATCGGGCGGAAGGATAAGGCCATCGGCAGAATTATAAAAAGTTAAGACAAAAAACAATCCAAGAAAAAGCAGGGTCTTTTTATGGCGAAGAACATCCATGAACTTGGCCCCCCTTTATGGTCTTTTTTAACTTTTAAAAACCCCATTTTCAGCCATAGCAGGCTGACCCCTATCGTCAAAAATATTCCCTTATTAATCAGTCCACAATTGTATGGACACTGGAGACCAAATCCCTCCTCCTTTCCTTTACAAAAGGGAGGAATTCCCCTCTTTGGCAAAGAGGGGTTAGGGGAGATTTTTAGAAGATGTCTTCTCAATTATGGACTCATTAGTAATACGTAGTCGAAGCAAAAAGGGCTTCTTTTTGGAACAAAAATAGGCTGAATTAATCAGATCACGCCAGCAGTTATCGTCTGTACTGGTAGCAGGGACTAAATAAAAAGCCCTATTCCTTTTGAAGAAATAAAGCCTTCATTTGTTTTTCCATAACTATTTTCTTCCCTGCAGGGGTTAAAGAAAAGTACTGGAGGGCCAAATTGCGAATTGCGAAAAGTACATACCAAAAAAGCGACTATTCTGTCAAGAAGAAAATGGGGAGTTTCCTGAATTCCTTGTGATCTAAGAGATTCCCCTACGATTTTGGGGAAAGAAATTTTGATCTATTCGTAAAAAGTCGTCACTCTGGTGAAAACCGGAGTCCAGAGGTTTGATAGCTCCTTGAAATAACTGGATTCCGGCTTTCGGCGGAATGACGGGGAAAGGGGCTTTCGGGCTTTTTACGAGACCATCAATTTTGATGTATTTGTAAAAAGTCGGAAAAGCCGTCACTCCTGCGAAAGCAGTCCGCCTCAGGCGGACAGAACTACTTGAATTTACTGGATTCCCGCTTTCGCGGGAATGACAAAAAGAAGGGAATTTTGACTTTTTACGAGATCATCAATCCTTAAAAGAACAAAATTTGGACTTGAGATAGCAAGCGCATTGACGAACCAGCGGGGAAAACGTATGATGAAAATTGATGGCTTCCTAAAAAGTCCATCTGCGGCGTTGCGCTGCATCCTTCGTCATTGCGGCGTACCTATTAAGTACGCCTCATTCCTCAGGATTTGCGCGCCTTGCATCTGGAGCTTTTTACTTTGCCATCCATCTTGATGACTTTTTACGAGATCATTAAAATTAATGGAAAAAGAGGAAACGAAAGAACTTCTTGTTATATCAGCCAGTCGCCGGACTGACTTAGTGGGATGTTACCCGGATGTGCTGGTAGAACGTCTAAGAGAGTATCCCCCGGAAGGCGCGCACTCAGTGGTTTTATGGACTAAAAACCCGCGGAACATAATCAGAAAGAAAAATTTGCAAGATGTCCTGGCAAATTACCGACAGGTTTTTATCCACCTCACCATCACGGGTATGGGGGGAGGGGAGTTTGAGCCGATGATTCCTCCCTGGAAAGGGGTTGTGGAAATGATTGAGCCTCTTATATATCTTGTGGGAGATCCTCGCCGCATTTCCTGGAGATTTGACCCAATCTTGATCGTTGAAGGAAACGGAAAAGCATATAGCAACTTTGACTTATTCCCCATGTTAGCTGAAGAGATAACCCGCTATGGAATTGAAAGCTGCCGCGTGAGTTGGGTATCACCTTATAAAAAAGTGCTCACGCGCTTGGCCAAAAAAGGATGGCGTCTCGCGAACCAAAGCTTAAGCGAGAGAATAACCCAGGCAGATCAATTGGCGGAGGTTGCCAGGGAATATGGAATGAACCTCCATTTTTGCTCCATGGAAAGATTGCCGATTTCCCGCTGTATAGACGGTGAGCTCTTAAGCGCAATCCATCCCGACGGCCTGGGTTGTTCAAAGGAGAAAGCCATAGGGCAGCGGGAACTCTGTGGCTGCACGAAAAGCGTGGATATCGGCTGGTATTCTTTAAAATGTAAACATGGATGTTTGTACTGTTATGCCTCCCCGTGAAAGGATAGGGTTCAAGGGGTCAAATTTTATAGCGCAAGGCGTAAGGCGCAAGGGGTAAGTGGGAGAAAAGAAGATCAAAAGAAAAGAGAGATTAATTGATGCCTAAAACGGTGGATGATCGATTCTCACTGAAATTTCACGGCTGGGCTGGCCTTAGCATTATCGGCATCTCGGAAATTCTGCTCTTGGCCGAGATTTCCTTTGTGAAAATTTATTTCACTCCTTTGGTCTGGAGCGGATACATTCTTTTCCTCGATAGCCTGATTTACCGCGGCAAAGGGAACTCCCTCCTGATCAACCGCCCCAAGGAATTTGCCCTGATGCTTCCGTTATCTGTTGGATTTTGGCTGATCTTCGAATTTTATAATCTTTATATTCAAAACTGGCATTACGTGGGCCTGCCGGAAGATATTTTATTACGCTGGATTGGCTACGCCTGGGCTTTTGCAACCATCTGGCCGGCGATCCTGCTCACGGCCGAAAGCCTGGAAAGTTTAAGCTTCATTTCCCGGCAAAAAATTAAGCCCTTGGTCATTCATAGAAAAATTCTTTTTTCTTCCTTATTCTTCGGCGTTTTTTGTTTAATTATTCCTTTAATTGTTTCATCCGCTGTTGCCAAATATCTGGCCGCTCCTGTCTGGCTGGGTTTTATTTTTTTATTGGACCCGCTCAATTACTGGATGGGGAAAAAATCAATATTCCGGGACCTGGAAAAAGGAGACCCGCGCACCCTTTACTGCCTGCTTCTCTCCGGATTCATTTGCGGCGGATTATGGGAATTCTGGAATTACTGGGCCGGAGCCAAGTGGCATTACACCGTTCCGATTTTGGGCCAGGTGAAAATATTTGAAATGCCGGTCTTGGGGTACCTGGGCTTTCCGCCATTTGCCGTGGAATGCTATGCCATGTACTTCTTTGTTATGAATGTTATCTCCAAAAGGTCAAATTCCGGATGAATAAAATATTTGGCCCATCCGGCCTCTTGGCCGAGAAATTGGATGCATACGAATATCGCCCGGAGCAGGGTCAGATGGACGAAGCAGTAACCCGGGCCTTCAACCAGGAACGATTCCTGGTGGTCGAGGCCGGTACGGGGACGGGAAAGACCCTGGCTTATCTCATACCGGCTGTCCTGAGCGGAAAGCGGGTGATTATTTCCACGGGAACCAAGACCCTGCAGGAGCAGTTGTTTTTCCGGGACATCCCCTTCATCCGGGAGAAATTAGGCTTTTCATTTAAAGCTTCTTTCATGAAAGGAAGGGGCAATTATCTCTGCCGCAGGAGGTTCCGGCTTTTTTCCCGTCAGCCGATGTTAAGGGCCGTGGAGGAGATTGCTCATTTTCAATTTCTGAAAAACTGGGCCGGACGGACCAGGACCGGCGACCGGGCCGAGCTGGCCGAGCTTCCGGAAGACCTGGAGGTCTGGAAAGAGGTTTGCGCTTTCAGCGAAACCTGCCTGGGGCAGGGTTGCGAGTTCTTTGAACGCTGTTTCATCACGCGCATGAGACAGGCAGCAGCCGGGTCTGATGTTATCATCGTGAATCATCACTTATTTTTTGCCGACCTGGCCGTGCGCCAGAAAGGTTATGGGGAGGTTCTGCCACGGTACGAAGCAGTGATTTTCGATGAAGCCCACCAACTCGAGGAAATAGCCACCCAGTATTTCGGCATGTCCGTGAGCAATTTTCGTTTCGAGGAACTGGCCAGGGATATTCGCCGGGAAATGGCCGCGGCCAGGATGAAAGATGAGGCTCTGAATAGAATTTCTGCCGCCATCCTCGATGGCCAGGAGCATTTTTTCAATTTTTACCGCGGGGGTGAATCCCGGTTTCGCCTGCAGGCAGAGCGGCTTCAGGGCAAGATAAAAGAAGCGGTTCTGAAGCTTACGGAAGAGCTGACGTTCGTCTTCGCCCACATCGCCGGAATGAAAGAACCTCCTGAAGGAATACGGGCCTTAAGCCGGAGGGCCGAGGAGTTAAAAAAGGAATTTCTGGAAATTTTGAACCCCTCCGAGACCAGGCTGGTTTACTGGGGCGAGGCAAGAGGGAGGGGGATATTCCTGCATGCCTCCCCGGTTGACGTATCCCCTGAACTTAAGGAGCACCTTTACAGCCGGGTAAAAACGATTGTCTTCACTTCAGCGACGATTTCCGCGCGGGGGAGCTTTTGTTTCTTTAAAGAAAGAATAGGGTTGGACGGCCCCCTCCATGAGGCAACGGATGAGTTGATGCTAAATTCATCTTTTGATATGGCCAAACAGGCCCTTCTTTATCTGCCCAAAAATTTGCCCGACCCCAACCAGCCTTCATTCGTAAAACAGGCGGCTTTGGAAATCGGCATGATCCTGGAGAAAACTCAGGGAAGGGCTTTCCTCCTTTTCACCAGCGTAAAAAATATGGAAGAAGCCTACAGGTTGCTGAAGGACCGCCTTCCTTTTACCTGTTTTTTGCAGGGAGAACGCCCCAAATCCACCTTAATCCAGGACTTCAAAGAAGATGTGCACTCGGTCCTTTTTGCCACGGCCAGTTTCTGGGAAGGGGTGGACGTTCAAGGGGAAGCTTTGAGCTGTGTGATCGTGGACCGTCTTCCGTTTTCCTGGCCCAGTGAACCCATCATGGAAGCCCGGCTGGAGAAAATCGCTTCCTCCGGCGGCAGCCCTTTCTGGGATTATCAAGTTCCTGCGGCAATCATCTTGCTCAAGCAGGGCCTGGGTCGATTGATCCGCACAAGACGGGACCGGGGTTTATTGGCCATCCTCGATCCCCGGCTTATGACAAAGAGTTACGGGAAGGCCTTCCTGGAAAGTCTTCCTCCCTGTCCTGTGGTTAATGACCGACAGGCCATCGGCCAGTTCTTTTCCTCCCTTATCTAACCGTCGATCACTTCAATTTTTGTAACAGTTTAGCGATTTGAAAAAATGTTATAAAAGCCTTTGTTGAGGGCCGGGGGTTAGAGCGGAACGCGCCGGAAGCATCGGCCGAACAATAAAGACGCTTAGCGCTAAGCGCTTTGCGCAGAGCGAATTATTTCGCGCCTTATGATTCCAAGCGTTACGCTCTGGCCCCCGGCCCCTGGAATCCCTTGGCCCTTACAACACACCTTTTTTCAAAGAGCTAAAGTGTTGCCAATTTTTCAACTTTTATTGTGGCTCAGGCGGTCATGGGGCGGCCTCCCGCCTGAGCCTGGGCATGGATGAGATTGCCCGCATGATCTTAAGAATAAAGCGATCGACGGTCAGCTTCCTTATTCGTTGACTATATGGCCAGGAAACATTATAATAATATAAAAATTGAGAAATTGTGCTCTTAAGGAATAATGACCTTACAAGTGATGTTGCACATATATAGCGGTATGCTTGCGCTCTCGTTTGTCAACGCTGGTCATTTAGAGAGCGCGACTGAAGCATAGCGACACTTTGGGCTACACCACGAGCATGATTTTTTAAATTGGTTTGGAGGAAATGATGGCCAATATTGCCGATGAAGAACAGATTAAAATTCCGGATATCCTGCCGTTGCTGCCGGTTCGGGACACGGTAATTTTCCCTTATATGATATTACCCCTTTTTGTAGGCCGCGAGAGTTCAATCAAAGCGGTGGATGAAGCTTTGTCCAAAGACCGGATGATTTTTCTAGCTACTCAGAAAGTGGCCACGGACGACAACCCCACACCGGCAGCCATCTACTCGGTGGGCACTGCGGCCATGGTCATGAAGATGCTCAAGCTTCCCGATGGAAGAGTGAAGATCCTGGTTCAGGGGCTGGCCAAAGGGATCGTTAAAGAATATCTTCAAGATAAACCCCTATTTGCCGTGCGCATCCAGCGTGTGGTTGAGCTGCCCATGGAGGATGTTTCCCTGGAGGCAGAGGCCTTGATCCGCAGCGTCAAGGAGCAGAGTGAAAAAGTTTTAACTTTGAAGGGAATCATTTCGCCGGATGTTCTGGCTATTCTTGACCAGATCGAGGAACCGGGAAGGCTGGCAGACTTAGTGGCCTCAAACCTCAAGCTGAAAATTGAAGATGCCCAGAAAATTCTGGAGACCTTTCATCCTCTGCAGCGCTTGAAAAAGGTTAATGAATACCTCTCCAAAGAAGTCCAGGTTTCCACCATGCAGGCCAAAATTCAATCTCAGGCCCGGGAGGAAATGAGCAAGACCCAGCGTGAATACTTCCTCAGGGAACAGCTAAAGGCTATCAAAAGTGAATTGGGCGATATCGACGAAAAGACCCAGGAGGTCAACGAATTAAAGGAAAAAATTAAAAAAGCCAAAATGCCTCCGGAAGTGGAAAAAGAAGCTAACAAGCAGGTAAATCGCCTGGAGCAGATGCACCCGGAATCGGCCGAAGCTACAATCGTGCGCACCTACCTGGATTGGCTCGTGGAAATTCCCTGGAGCGTGAGCACGGTGGACAACTTAGACATTAAAAAAGCCAAACAGGTTCTGGATGAAGACCATTACAACCTGGAGAAAGTCAAGGAACGTATTTTAGAATACCTGGGTGTTAGAAAATTGAAGGAAAAGATGAAGGGTCCCATCCTTTGCTTCGTGGGCCCGCCGGGTGTGGGAAAAACTTCTTTGGGGAAATCGATTGCCAGGGCCCTGGGGAGAAAATTCACCCGCATTTCATTGGGGGGCATCCGGGATGAGGCCGAAATCCGCGGCCACCGCCGGACCTACATCGGGTCCCTGCCCGGGCGCATCATCCAGGGAATTAAGACTGCCGGATCAAACAACCCCGTATTTATGCTCGACGAAATTGATAAAGTGGGGACAGACTTTCGCGGCGATCCGTCCGCAGCCCTGTTAGAAGCTCTTGACCCGGAACAGAATTTCGCCTTTAGCGATCATTATCTGAACGTTCCTTTCGATCTGTCCAAGGTCATGTTCATCACCACGGCGAATATCCTGGACCCGATTCCCCCGGCCTTGAAAGACAGGATGGAAGTCCTGAACCTGGCCGGTTATACCAGCGAAGAAAAATTAAAAATTACCACGCAGTTCTTATTCCCCAGGCAACTGGAGGAGAACGGCATCAGCAAGGAGATATTATCCATCAGCGACGAGGCCATCCTCAGGATAATTTCTCAGTACACCAAAGAGGCCGGGGTGCGGAATTTGGAGCGGGAAATTGCTTCTGTCTGCCGCAAAGTGGCCCGGAGAATCGCCGAAGACGAAAAAGGTCCCTTTCATGTTTCCAGCCTGAATTTGCATAAATATTTGGGGTCGCCGAAATTCCTCCCCGAGGTGGAATTGGATGTGAACGAGATCGGCTTGGCCACGGGTTTGGCCTGGACTTCCGTGGGCGGGGAAATTTTGCACGTGGAAACAACCACCATGAAAGGGAAAGGTAACCTGACCCTCACCGGCCATCTCGGTGATGTAATGAAGGAATCGGCCCAGGCGGCTTTGAGCTACACCCGCTCCAAAAGCAAGGAATTCGACCTCGACCCCGATTTTTATGAGAAATTAGACATTCATATTCATGTCCCCGCAGGGGCGATCCCCAAGGATGGACCTTCGGCCGGGATTACCATGGCCACATCACTGGTTTCGGCCTTGATGCGCATTCCGGTGCGAAAAGACGTGGCCATGACCGGAGAGATTACCCTCCGCGGAAGCGTGCTTCCGATTGGCGGCCTAAAAGAAAAGACTTTAGCTGCCCTACGGTCAAAGATTAAAAATATTATAATTCCTGATCAGAACAGGAAAGACCTGGAAGAGATTCCCCCCTATATCCGGCGAAAGGTCAATTTCATCTTTGTGAAGAACATGGATGAAATCCTGAAAGTGGCTCTGGTTCCGGAGATGGCTAAACCCTTACCCGACGTTCCCAGGGAAGAACCCGGGGAAAAGAAGGGGCGGCCGGAAAGCCGTTCCGTCTCTTTGCCCGTATGATCAATTTCTTGATGGGCTCGTAAAAAGTCAAATTTGGATGGCAAAGTAAAAAACTCCAGATCCCAGGCGCGCAAATCCATAAATTCCTTCGGATGGCCCGGTGGAACTTCGAGAAATCGGTGAATTCGGCCTCATTGTTAGGATTCAAAAACGCCTTGCCGCGCTTCCGCCTGCTGTAATAAAGGGGATTGGGGATGATGCTGCCGTAACATCCTTATCACCCGGCACATACCTGGTCTCCACAGTGGACCTCTTAGTGGAAGGGGTTCACTTTAACCTGTCTCTGACTTCCGCTCATCTTTTGGGAAGAAAATCTTTAGCCGTTAATTTAAGCGACATGGCCGCCATGGGAGCAAAGCCCTGCTTTGCCCTGATTTCATTGGCCATTCCTGCGCAAACCAGCGTGGAGTTCATAGACGATTTTATCTCCGGGTTCATAGAGATGGCCGGAGCACACTGTGTTTCCCTGATCGGGGGGGACACATCGGCTTCACCCGATAAGTTGTTTGTCAACATTACGCTTTTGGGGGAAGGCAAAAAAGGAGAACTGGTTTTTAGGAGTGGAGCGCAACCCGGAGATAGGCTTTACGTGACGGGTACGCTGGGGGATTCGCTTTTAGGGCTGCATGTGGCTCAAAAAAGAGAAGGGAAGCCCGCATCCCCCGATGAGGCATATCTATTGGAAAGACACTTGAATCCGACACCCCGGGTGCGGGAAGGCAGGGCCCTGGCTGAAAAGGGCCTGGCCCGGGCGATGATCGATGTGAGTGATGGGCTTTTTTCCGACCTTACGCACATCTGCGAAGAAAGCCGGGTGGGAGCGACTGTCTTAGTTGAGCGGATTCCCCTTTCCGCCCCTTTTCAATCCGTTGCTTCCCCTCCGGGGGGACAGGGCTGGCAAGCGGCGATCAAAGGGGGAGAGGATTACGAGCTTCTTTTTTCAGCGGCGCCAGAGAAGGAAGCAGAGGTCAGGGAACTTGCCCGGGGATGGGAATGCGGCCTGGCCTGCATCGGAAAAATTGAGCCGCAATCCCAGGGTATAATCATCCGGGATGAGAACGGCCCGGTGGATCCCCGTCTCCTTAAAGGATATGATCATTTTGCCTGAAAATATACCGCAGAGATCGCTGAGAACGCAGAGAAATAAATAAAAAAATATCGAAGCCCAAAAGAAAAATATATCCTTGAAAGAACTAAGCGACCAATTCAGAAGGAGGTATATATATGGAGATTGACGCCCCTTTGCGGCTTTATATGATTTTTTTCCTGTTCTGGGGGATGGTCTTCTTTGCTTCTTCGGAAGCAGCGCTATTCGGCCTGGGCCGCCTTGGGCGGCAGAAACTCAAAGAAGAAGGGCACCCCCGTCATCCGCTGATCGAGCGTCTTCTGAGCCGTCCCCGTCGGTTGATTATTTCCCTTTTAATCGGAAATGAGGCGATTAACGTGGCCATCTCCTCTTTAACCGCCGCTCTGTTTATTGCTTTGTGGGGAGATGCAGCGAAGTGGGCGGCCATTCCCCTGGTGGTCTTTATTGTCTTACTTTTCGGGGAGGTGATACCCAAGACCATTTCGGTAAACCACCCGGATAAAATCGCCCCCCTGGTCTGTGGAACCGTTTCACGGTTTGCCCAAATCGTCTCTCCCCTGTGCTGGATTCTGGAAAGGATCGTCAGCGGCACTTTTAAGCTGTTCCAGGTCGCACCCGAATCTCCCCCTCCTCCGATGACTGAGGAGATGTTTAAAAACCTGGTGGAGACAAGTCAAAAGGAAGGAACCCTGGAGGAGCTGGAAAAGGATCTGATCCACCGGGTGTTCAGGTTCGGGGATCAGACTGTAAAGAACGTTATGACCCCGCGGGCGGCTGTATTTGCCCTCCCCATTGCCACGAAGTGGGAGAGCGCCATTGAAGCTTTAAGGGAGCGTCGATTTTCCCGCATACCCGTTTATGAAAAAAATGCGGACAACGTCGTGGGCATCCTCTACGCCAAAGAACTTTTGGGGGTTAGGGGGAAGGGAGGAAGGGCGGGAGAAGTAAGTTTGCGGAGTTTTATGCGCAAGCCCTATTTTATTCCCCCGAGTAAGAAATTAGACGACTTGTTCCTGGAGTTCAGAAAACAAAGGATTCATCTGGCCGTTGTGGTCAATGAATACGGCAGGCTGGCCGGGATTGTCACCCTGGAGGACCTTCTCGAAGAATTATTCGGAGAAATTTACGATGAGCTTGACTTAGAACGTCAAGCCAAGAAAGAGAGCAGAAGGAAAAGAGAGGAATCAGCGATGAAAATAAATCCCCAGCCTAAGAAGGAAACCGATTGATGGGCGAAATACCTCCTCTATTAATCCTGGGAATCATCATCATTGTTTTTTTATTCCTGGAAGGGTTTTTATCCGGCTCAGAGATTGCCCTGGTTGCGGCTGACCGAAAACGGCTGAATTATCTGGGAAACTCCAAATCTCGCATAGCCCGCCTTACTCACCGCATCCTTCAGGAGCCTTCCTTGTTCCTTTCCACTACTCTGGTGGGGAGCAATTTAGCGGAGGTTGCCAACACTGTCCTGGTGACCTCGGTTCTGATCAGCTTATACGGATCGAAAGGGGACCTTTACGCCTTTTTACTCCTCACGCCTTTAATCCTCATTTATGGAGAGATACTGCCCAAAACCCTCTTCCAGCAAAAAGCCGACCGATGGGCGACTAAAATCATCCCTTTCATCTGGGTTCTATCTATTATTTTGTTCCCACTGGTTTGGTTCATGTCGTGGTCAACTCGTTTTGTGCTGGGCCTCTTCGGAGTAAAGAGGGAAAAAGGGCCATTCGTCTCCCGGGAGGAACTTCAGCTCCTTCTGCTGATCGAAGGAGAACCGACCGATATGAAACCGATGGAAAAAGACATGATCCATCGCATTTTTCGGTTTTCCGGGACGAAAGTAAGGGAAGTGATGATCCCCTTAGTGCAGGTGGTGGCCCTGGAAGAAAATTCCAGCGTAGAGGAGGCGATTTTCTTAACCCATCAGGAGAACTATTCCCGTTACCCTGTTTTCCGCGAACGGGTGGATAACATTGTCGGCATCCTTCATAGTTTTGACCTGCTTCTGGCGCAGGGGAAGGAACAGACTATCAAACCATTTGTCCGCCCGATTTCTTTTTTCCCCGAGACCAAACCGATCGATGAGCTTTTGCTGGAGCTGCAGCAGAACCAGGAGGCCATGGCCGCAGTGGTGGATGAGTATGGGGGAGCGGTGGGCATCGTCACCGTGGAGGATATTTTGGAAGAAGTAGTGGGGGAGATAGAAGACGAATATGATGTCGGGCAACCTCTATATAAAAGAATAGGCCCGAGAAAATTTTTGATCAATGCCAGGATGGAGGTTGATCACATAAATGAGAATTTAAAGTTTGGTCTGCCAAAGGGCGATTATGAGACCCTGGGCGGATTTGTCCTGGAAAGAATGGGGCGGGTTCCCCTGCCCGGTGAAGGCTTTCGTTTCCAGGGAATTCTTTTTGAAGTTTTAAAAGCAGATGAGCGCTCGGTTTCCGAGGTTCTGGCGACTTTGAAAGAATAAATTAATTATATAGGAATTTCACTACTGTCCAAATAAAAATTTTAACATAACATAAAACGCTATGACTTCATTGGATAATTGCAATATTTTGTACGGGAACGATTTGAATTTTGAAAAAGGCTATACTCCCCTAAAAAAGGAGGTGGCCAATGAATCGAGGTCGTACAATCTTCGCACAAGCCATGC
>VGSF01000091.1 GCA_016875165.1 Deltaproteobacteria bacterium | reverse complement strand
TCAGCCCCGCCCCATCCACGGAGAAATCAGCGCCTCATGGTTCCAAGCGGACTGGACTGGCCCCCCGGCCATGGGCGCCCTTGGCCTTTACGCCGAACCTTTCCTCATCCGACCTTGGCCACCCACCTGTGACTGAAGGGTTACAGCTTTGGCCCTATTCGGTTCCTCGTCTCTCGATGCTTTTTAGGATCCTCACGAGAAAAGATATTCAAGCGGCCCTGAATATTTTCCATCTCTCCCCCTTTCCTGGGAGACCGTGTTTCAATTCCGAAGCGGAAGGACCAGGCCCTCCGGCCTCGGGAGGTAGCCGGAGGATCCGGAACTTTTTTTCGGCGCGCTTTTTTTATTGACGGCCACAGAAAAATACTATATTAGTAAGTGATTACTTATTTATGACACGCCGCGGGGGAAAAGCATGAAAAGAAGAATGACTGCCAAGGGGCGGCGGGAGCAGATCCTGCAGGGGGCCATGCAGCTTTTTGCCCAGAAGGGCTTCCGCGGCACGACCACCCGGGAGATCGCCCGGCGTCTTCATATCAGCGAAGCCCTGATGTTCAAATATTTTCCCAGCAAAGAGGCGCTTTACCGGGCGATCATCCAGAAAAGGATGGATGGTTCCGAAGAGATGATCATCCCCCGGAAAGCCATCGA
The DNA here is from genome assembly GCA_016875165.1 of Deltaproteobacteria bacterium. Lineage (GTDB taxonomy): Bacteria > Desulfobacterota > SM23-61 > SM23-61 > SM23-61 > JAHJQK01. The sequence continues at coordinate 19,119 of VGSF01000091.1, read as the reverse complement.
GGCCAAAGATGACCGGCAGGTCTTCCAGTCCATCGCCTCTTACCTGATCCAGAAAAATACGGCAGACCCAACTTTTATGCGTTTGCTCCTCTACAGCGCCCTGGAGGGCCACGACCTCTCCAGGATTTTTTTTGAAAATAACGCCATGGAAAAAACCCGGCTTCTGGCCAAATATATCCGCCAGCGTATAAAAGAAAAAGCCTTTAAGCCGGTTCCCCCCCTGCTGGCGGCCCGGGCCTTCATCGGCATGATTATCCATTACATTCAAGCCCAGGAAATTTACGGCATGAAAAAACATCTTCCTTATTCCCGGAAGAAAGTCGTCGATACCCTTGTAGAAGTTTTCTTAAGCGGATTAAGGGGAAGCGCATAAAGACATGGAACAGAAAGAAGAGTACGGGCCTAATCGAGTCCCCAAAAAGACGATTTTCCTTCTCCTGTTGATCATCTCCGTGGGCGCGGCATTCTATTTCGGCCTGCAATGGATGCTTTTCCGCTGGCATTATGTTTCCACCGATGACGCCCAGGTAAAAGGAAACCTGGTCTCCATCAGCGCCAAGGTTCCGGGGAAAATTGCCAAACGGCTGGTCGAGGAAGGCGATTCAGTCCAGCCGGGGCAAGTCCTCGTCGAGCTGGAAAAAGAAGATTACGCTGCTGCCCGGGCCCGAGCTCGCGCCAACCTTGAAATGGCCAAACAGGAGCTGGCTAAAGCCCTTACCCAGCTTTCCTTGACTAAAGAGCGGGTTTTCCAGGGGATTGGAGTAGCCCGCGCTTCCTTCCGGGAAGCCGGAGAAGGTCTTAAATTCGCCGAGGATGATGCCCTCCTGCAGGCCGACCGGGTGAATAAAGAAATCGATCGTGCCCGAGCCTACTGGCAGGCCGCCCGGGCCAGAGTTCAGGAGGCCAAAGCCACGATGAACAACGCCCAGAAGGAATTTGCCCGGATGCAGGAGCTTTTCCTTCATAAATATATAGCCGAAAATGCCCGCGACGCCGCGGAAACAGCCTGGCAGGTGGCCGAAACCAAGCACCAAGCCGCCCTGGAAAATGAAAAAGAAGCCCTTTCCTATCTGGCCTTGGCTGAAGCCAACCAGCGGTCGGTTACCTTGAAACAATCGCAGATCCGCATCGCCGAACAGATTCTTAGCCGGGCGCAACTCAACCTGGCTCTGGCTGAAGAAGAAAAAAAGCAGATCGCCCTGCAAGAAAAGAATATCGAGCTTTTGCGGGCTAAAATTAAGGAGGCGGAAGCGGCTCTTAAGTTGGCCGAGATCAGCCTTAAGGAGACGACCCTAACCAGTCCTATGGCCGGCGTGATCTCCAGGCGGCTGGCAGACCAAGGGCAAGTAGTCCAGCCAGGCCAACCGCTTTTGGTGGTCAACGACCCTAAAGATAAATGGGTGGTAGCCAACGTGGAAGAAACCAAAGTCCGCAGGGTGCGCAAAGGAGCAAAAGTTAAAATAGAGGTTGATGCCTTCCCGGATCAGCCCTTTGATGGTCGGGTGGAATTCATCGGAGCGGCTGCCCTTTCGGAATTTGCCCTGCTTCCGGCTGAGAATCCATCTGGAAATTTCATCAAGATCACCCATCGCCTGCCGGTCAGGATTTTTGTTCATGACCAAAAGAATCTGCTCAAACCGGGGATGATGGTGGTGGTGGCCATAGAAGCCAAATAAAAAAGTTCCGGGTTGCGAGTTACGTGTTTCGGATTAAGAATTTTAACTTGAAACTTGAAGCTTAATTTAACGAGGACCAATTTGAACAGTTTCTATCCCCAAGGCGAAAATCATAAATGGGGTGTCCTCGGCGTCGTTATCCTGGGCAGCTTCATGCCCATCCTGGATAACAGCATCGTTAACGTTGCTCTGCCCAAGATCATGGCCAATTTCGGGGCTACGGTCGATCAGATTGAGTGGGTGGTCACCGGCTACATGATCGCCTTCGCTATCGTCATGCCGGTCACCAGTTGGCTGCAAGAGGGCTTCGGCCTGAAAAAAGTTTTTATAGTTAGCCTCGCTCTTTTTTGTCTCGGGTCTGCTCTCTGTGGCATGGCTTGGGACAAAGACTCCCTTATTGCTTTCCGGATTATCCAGGCCCTGGGAGGAGGTGCCCTGATGCCTTCTGGCCTGACCTTGGTCTCGGAGGTTTTTCATCCTAAGGAGCGAGGAATGGCCATGGGCCTCTGGTCTATTGGGGCTATGGTGGCCCCGACAATTGGACCATTCCTGGGCGGCTATCTGGCAGACGAAGTTAACTGGAGGGCTATTTTTTACATCAACTTGCCTGTGGGTGCCATTACCGTTTTGGCCGCCGTTTGGATCCTCCCGGCCATTAAGGCGCTGGGGGCATCCCGGAAGTTTGACCTTGTCGGTTTTATCAGCCTCTCTTCATTTCTGGCCGCCCTTTTGATCGCCCTGACCCAGGGCCAGCGCGAGGGGTGGAATTCTGATTACATCCTTTTCTCTTTCGGGTGCAGTCTTTTGGGGTTGGTAGTCTTCATCCTTTCCAACGTTAGGGAAAAAGATCCGCTCATTGACTTGCGGATTTTTCTTAATCATAATTTTCTTATGGCCAGCATCGTCAACTTCGTCCGGGCTGTAGCCATTTTTGGCAGCCTGTTTCTTCTTCCTCTTTTTCTGCAAAACCTATTGAATTACACCGCTTTTGGCACAGGCGTGATCCTGGCCCCCACGGCTATAAGCGTGGCCATTGTGGCCCCTCTTTCCGGATTCATATCCGACCGGATCGGCCCCAAACTCCCTCTATTTTTCGGCACAATTCTCGTGGCCTACTCCCTTTTTCTTTTTAAAGACCTCTCCCTCAACTCGGACTATTGGTTTCTGTTCTGGCCGCAGGTGATGCGGGGAGCCGGATTGGGGTTGATCAATGCCCCGCTGATGAGCGCGGCCATCAATGCGGTCCGGCGGGAGCAAACCGGTATGGCCTCGGGTCTTATCACCATCATTATGCAGGTTGGCGGGGCCTTCGGAGTTGCTTTGTTGGGAACGACCCTGCAGCGGCGGGAGTTTTTCCACTATGCCCATTATCTGCAGAGTATCAACGATGCCTTCTCCCCCGCCTATCTTAGGGCGCAATCCGCCATTGAAGCCCTTCTTTTCAAGGCTGGTTACGGGCCGGCCGAAGTGATAACCAAAGGGAAAACTTTACTGGCTCTCTGGATTCACCGACAGGCAACTGTGGGGGCCTTCGAGGATGCCTTTGTTTTTGCGGCGCTCCTTGCCACCATCGGTATCCTTCCGGCCTTGCTGATCCGAAACAGGCCGGCTCCGCAAAACATGAAACCGGCCGGAATACCGGAATAAAGTCCATATGGAAAAAATTTAAAATTAGCCACAGAGGGCACAGAGATCACCGAGTTTTTAAAACCATAATTAAGAAAAAGTAAAGGAAAAGTGTCAAAAATGATCCGTCTAAGGCGGGCAGCGAAAAGTCCTGAGATCCCCCCTACCCCCCCTTTGGTCCGCCTAAGGCGGAGGGGAAGGGGGGATTTATCGGCAGACGTTTCCTTCTTACAAACATGTTTGTATTAATGAGGCGCTAAGCGCCTATACAATCAAATTATAATGACTGACTCGTTCGGAAAAATAAAAAAATTGAAACAGTTTAGCCATTTGAAAAGCTGGCAAATCCCCCTTCATCCCCCTGAAGGTGTGAAAAAATCCCATTTTCACCCCCACCCTGTCCCTCCCCCATCAAGGGGGAGGGAATTTCTCTATGTATTTCAATATTTTTACCCTCTCCCCTCGCGGGAGAGGGTAGGGTGAGGGGGAATATTTCAATTTTTTCACAGCTTCCCTTTTCCAAAGGGGGAAAAAGCGGAATCTTTTATCAAAGGCATTGAGAAAAGTTCTCCTCCCTTTGGAAAAGCCTGCCTGCGGTAGGCAGGGGAGGTGGGGAGGGATTTCTGGGACGGCCTTTTCAAAACGCTAAATTGTTACAAAAAATTGAATTTGCTGGAAAGGAGAACGAAGAATGAAAAAAAAGAGGAAAGCGGGCGTGGCTGTCTTAAGTTTCCAACTGATCCTTTTATTATTATGGACCGGCCCGGTTTGGGCTGAAGATATTCTGCCAACGGCCGGAAAGCCCTTAACCCTGGAACAATGCACGGCCATTGCTTTGAAATACCATCCTTCATTGCGGGCCAACCAGGCCACGATTGAAGCCTCCAAAGCCAGGGTGGAACAGGCTTTAGCTGCGTATTATCCCCAGGTGAACCTCAACACCACTTTCAACAACAGCACTTCCAACTATTCCGCAATCACCCGGAGTGGGAGCAATAACTGGACCTTCTACGATTTTTATTCCGCAGGCCCCTCTCTCACCCAGAATCTCTACGACTTCGGGCGCACAGCCAGCAATGTTACCATCAATCGGGAAAACGTGAAAGCCAACGAAGAAGAGCTGGCCATTACCAGGCAGGGCGTTACTTTGAACGTTAAACAGGCTTACTTCAGTGTTCTGCAAACCTTGCGCCTCGTCCTGGTGGCTGAGGAAACCATCAACCAGAATAAACAGCGCCTGGAACAGGCCCGGGGATTTTTCCAGGCCGGAACCCGGCCGAAGATCGAAGTTACCAAGGCCGAAATGGATTTGGCCAGCGCCGAGCTGAACTTGATTCGGGCCAAGAATAATTACCAGGTGGCCCGGGTGAATCTGAACAATGCCCTGGGTTTGCGCCAGGGGCTGGATTTCGCCATAGAGGACGTCCTGGACTTCAAAGCTTATGAAATTATCCTGGAGGAAATCCTTAAGCTCTCCCTGACCCAGCGTCCCGAAATCATGCAACTGAAAGCCAGACAGCGCGGCCAGGAAGCTGCCATCAAACTTGCCCAGGCCAGTTATTATCCAACACTCACAGGCAACGCCAGCTACCTTTACCGCGGTCCTGAGATCTCTGACCTTTATTGGGATCTGTCCTTCGGCGCCACCCTGTCCATTCCCTTGTTCAGTGGTTTCTCCTCCTCCAACCAGGTGACCGAGGCCCGGTCATCCCTGAAAAATCTCAGGTCGCAGGAGGAAAACCTGAAGCTAAACATCCGCCTGGAAGCAGAACAGGCTTATCTCGGTCTTAAGGAAGCAGACGAACGCATCCGGGTTACGCAAAAAGCCGTAATCCATGCCCAGGAAAATTACGATCTGGCTAACGGCCGGTACCGGGTGGGCGTAGGCTCTCCTTTAGAGGTGACCGATGCCGAAGTTTCCCTGACAAACGCCAGAGCCAATCACATTCAGGCCCTTTACGACTACAAGGTTGCTCAGGCCAAAATCGAGAAGGCAATGGGCATGATCAAGTAAAAAATCATTGCAAAATGTTCAATGAGAAATAAGCAATAAACAGTTCCCGCAACAAAGTCTTTTTTCATTGCTAATTATCCATTGATCATTGACCATTTTTAATTTGGCAATGATAGCCGGATGTTGAAATAGATCAGCAGCCAAAAACAATGAAAAAAAGGAAGAAGCAGTTTTTTTGTGGTAAAATATATTATGTCTTAAATTTGATGAAATCGTAAAAAGTCCTATTCCTGTCATTGCGAGGAGTTCCGCATTGGCGGGACGACGAAGCAATCTTGTTTTTTCGGGCACTTATAAAAACGAGATTGCTTCGCTTTCGCTCGCAATGACCCTTTCACGACTTTTAACGAAATCATCAAATTTGTAGACCTTGAACCTTCGCCATGTGCCTTACGCCTAAATATTAAGAGAGGTCTCATGAGTCGAGCAAAAAAAATAGCCATTCTAATCGTCATCCTGGCCATTGTGGCGATGGCGGCGCTTCGCGCCGCCCAGGTGATCTCCGCTAAAAAAGATGAACCCAAACGACAGGGAGGCCTCCAGGCTCCCTTGGTCGAGGCTGCCCCTGTAACCCAGGGCTTGCTTGAGGAAAAGATCTCCCGCACCGGAGATATCGCCCCCTATGCCCAGGTGACCATCTTCTCCAAAGTCCAGGGGTGGGTGGAAAAAATCAATGTCCGGGAAGGGGACCGGGTAAAAGTCGGGCAGGTGCTGGCCGCTCTGGACATCCGGGAAGCCGAAGCGACCGTGGCCCAATCCAGGGCCAACCTCGAGGCGGCGACTGCCCGCCTAAAACAGGTGAGAGCCACCTCGGAGGAGGCCGTGCAATCGCAGATCCAGCATACCAGAGCCACCCTGGAACTGGCCGAATCGGACCTCAAGAGGGCCCGGGAACTTTATGAAAAAAACTTTATCGCCCGGCAACAGATGGACGAGGCCCAGACTAAGTACAACGTGGCCAGGGCGTCCTACGATCTGGCCCAAAACAGCCTGCGGCAGAGGATCTGGGAGAACGACATTGCTCTGGCCGAAGCCCAGGTTCGTCAAGCCCTGGCCAACCTGGAACTGACCCAGGCCCAGTTAGCCAATTTGATTATTCTTTCCCCCATGAACGGGGAAGTGAACAAACGCCATGTGGATCCGGGAACGATGGTCAAGGACACCACGCCCATCCTGACTCTCATGGACCTTAACCAGGTCAAAATGGTGGTGAACGTAATTGAGAAAGAATTCGTTCAATTACAAAAAGGCCAGGGGGTTAAGGTAACGGTCTCCGCTTTTCCCGATCGGCCATTCCAGGGGCGTATCTCCATCATCCCGCCGGCCCTGGAACTTCAATCCCGCACCGCCGAAATTCAAATCACCATTCCCAACCCCGGATATGTTTTAAAACCCGGGATGTTCGGGCAGGTGGAGATAATTCTCCGCTTTGATCCCAAGGCCATCCTCGCTCCCATCCAGGCTATGTTTACCGAGGGCGGCATGGATTACGTCTTTGTTCTTAAGGACGGCAAGGCCATTCGCCGAACCGTCCGGAAAGGACTGACCAGGGACACTCAGGTGGAGATCATCCAGGGCCTAAGCCCTGGTGAACAAGTGATTATTGCCAGCCCCTCATTATTGAAAGATGGAATGCCCGTTCGCCTGGCAGTCAAAGCGGAGAGAAAGGAAGAGACAAAGGACTGAAGCCATGAACCTTCCCCAATTGGCCCTGCGCAACCCTATTACCGTCCTTATGTCGGTTTTGGCGGCCCTCATCCTGGGAGTTCTCTCCTTTTCCAGGTTACCCGTGGACATGTTCCCGGACATCACCTTTCCCTCCATCACCGTGGGCACCTTTTACCCCGGAGCCAGCCCCCAGGATATGGAGCGAATGGTCACTTACCCTGTGGAAAAAGCCGTCTCCGCGGTTAACGGAGTGAAGTACGTCTCCTCCATCTCCCGCCAGGGGGCCTCTTTGGTCACGATTTTTTTCAACTGGGGAACCAACCTGGACAGCGCCCAATCGGATGTTCTTCAGGGGGTCAACCTGATCCACGGTTCCTTGCCCAAGGAAGTCCAGTACCCGATCATCCGTAAATTTGACGTGGCCCAGATCTCGGTCATCTTCATCACCTTGATGGGCGGGGGGCTCAACGAAGGCCAGCTCTATGATTTGGCGTATAACGTGGTTGAGCCGGAGATCGAAAAAGTTGCCAATGTCGCTGCGGCCCGGCTGGTCGGGGGGAAAATTCGGGAGATTCAGATTCATTTCGACCGGCAGCGCCTTCAGGCCTTCAACTTATCCTCCGAGGCCATTATCCAGGCCGTCCAGCAGGCTAATATCATCCTTCCTTCGGGAAGCATCAAGGCCGGCCCTTACGACTACCGCCTCTTCACCGAGACCCAGTTCAGCCTGGTCCAGCCTATCGAGAATATTGTGGTCACCAATATGGCCAAACGGCCGATCTACATCCGGGACATCGCCGCGGTGAAGGATGATTTTCAGGATCAAACCAACCTCATCCGGGTGAACGGCCAGCCGGCCGTGGCCCTGGCTGTGCAGAAGGCTTCGGGAGCCAATACCATTGAGGTCGTAAACGACATCCGCAAGGTCCTGCCCAAAATTGAAAAGCTCCTTCCGCCGGGCGTGGTCATGCTGGAGCTTTTTGACCAATCCACCTACATTCGAAGTTCTATCAACAACTTGCAGAAAGGAGCCCTTTTGGGGGCGGTTCTGGCGGCCCTGGTGCTCTTGTTTTTCCTGCGCAACCTTCGCAGCACCCTCATCGTCTCCCTGTCCATCCCGGTCTCCATCATTTGCGCTTTTATCCTGCTCTACTTCAACAACCTTAGTCTGAATATCTTCACTCTGGGCGGCCTGGCCCTGGGGGTTGGCCGGCTGGTCGACGATTCCATCGTGGTCATGGAGAACATCTACCGGCACCGATGCGCCGGCAAGTCCCCCCTCGAAGCCTCCATTCAAGGAACCGGCGAGGTCGGTTTAGCAATCTTGGCCGCCTCGGTCACCACCATCATTGTCTTTTTACCGGTTGCTTTCATAACCGGAATCTCCAAACTCTTTTTCACCCCCCTGGCCTTGACCGTGGCTTTCTCGCTCATCGCTTCCTATTTTATCTCCCTCACTGTTATTCCGATCCTTTGCCAAAAGTACCTGCATCCGGAAATGGAGGCGGTTCTTCCCCCTTCCCCTTCGGCCCTGGATCGACTGAAGTGGCGCTCCAAGGAATGGTTCGAACGGCTCGACACAATTTACCAGAGCATTCTTACCTGGGCTCTCTCCCGCCGCAAAACCGTGGTTATCCTGGTTGGAGCCGTCTTTCTGGCAAGCCTCCCTCTCTGGTTCTTAATCGGCAGCGAGTTCTTCCCTTCCATGGATGAGAGTCAGATCCGGGTCATTGTGGAGCTGCCGGTGGGCACGCGCCTGGAGGAGTCCGAGCGGGTCGCCGCCCGCATGGAAAAAATCATCCAGGAGGCCTTCGGCAAAGATATCAAGGCCATCCAGGCCAACTTTGGCATCCCCACTGGCTCGGTCTCAGCCCTCTGGTCGCAGAACACCGGACCCCATATGGGATGGCTCCGGGCACGGCTCGTCCCTCCAGAAGACCGCACCCTCTCTTCTGAGGCCATGATGGAAAAGCTTCGGCCAATGCTGGTCAGCGCCTTTCCTGGGGTACGCATCTTCTTTTCCTCGGGCGGAATCGTGCGCATGCTCGTCTCTTTCGGCAGTGATAGCCCCATTGACGTCGAAATCCTCGGCTACGACCTGAAAACAGCGCAAAAGCTGGCCGAAGAGGTTGCGGCCATCGTCCGCTCCACGCCCGGGGCCAAAGACGTGCGCGTAAGCCGGGAGCGCGATTATCCCCAGCAAAATATCGTCATCGACCGGGAGCGGGCCGCCTCGCTGGGCCTGAACGTCGCCCAGATCGCCCGATCGGTCCAAACCTTTATAAACGGGTATCCTGCCTCCATCTTCACCGACCCTAAGACCGGGGACCAGTACAATATCACTGTCCGGGCCAAGGAAAGCGACCGCAGCTCCCTGAGCGACCTCAGCCAGATATTCGTTTTCAACTCCCAGGGACGGCCCATTTCTCTGGACAACATTGCCACCATCTCCCGGGGGTCGGGACCCATCCAGGTCGAGCGCAAGTCCCAGCAGAGGATTATCCATGTCACGGCCAATACCTTCGGCCGGGACCTGGGGAGTGTGGCCCGGGACATCCAGGAGAAACTGGACAATATTCAGGTACCGCCGAATTTCCAGCTCAAGCTGACCGGCGCCGTGGAAAGCCAGCGGGAATCCTTCCGGGCCCTTCTGGGGGCCTTCATTTTGGCCGTTGTGCTGGTGTACATGGTCCTGGCTTCCCAATTCAAGTCGCTGCTCGATCCTTTCATCATCATGTTCTCTGTGCCCCTGGGGATGATCGGGGTTATCTGGGCTCTCTTCCTCACGGAAACCGACCTATCGGTGGTCTCCTTCATGGGCATCATCATGATGGCCGGCATCGTGGTCAGCAACGGCATTCTCCTGGTGGATTATACCAACCGCCTGCGCAGCCGGGGAGTGCAACTGCAAGAGGCAGTGATTCTGGCCGGGCGCACCAGGCTGCGGCCTATCCTTATGACTTCCCTGACCACGATTCTGGGCCTTGTCCCCATGGCCATCGGCATGGGCGAGGGTTCGGAATCGAACTCCCCCATGGCCATTGCGGTCATCGGCGGGCTTTCCATTTCAACCATCTTAACCCTGGTATTCATCCCCACCCTGTACACCATCTTTGAAGAGCGCTTCAAAAGAAAAATCGTTGCGGAAGGAAACGGACCGGCGTGAAGAAAAAACTTTTTTATCTTATCGGAGTAATCATTCTAACGGGGGCTGGTTTTTTCGGCTATACCCAATTCTTTCAAAAGGAAGGGTCGGCCGTAAAATACAAGGCGGTTAAGGTCGAGCGAGGGAATCTTTCCACTTTCGTTACGGCCAACGGCACCGTCAACCCCGTGACCACCGTGTTAGTGGGCTCCCAGGTTTCAGGGACAATCCAAAAGCTCAACGCGGATTTCAATTCCCTTGTGAAAAAGGGCCAACTCATCGCCCAGATCGACCCGGCTATCTTCCAGGCCCAGGTCTCGCAGGCCACGGCCAAAGTGGAAAATGCCAAAGCTTCCCTCCTGAACGCCCAGGCCGACATCGCCACCGCCCGCTCCAACATAGAAGCAAGTAAAGCCAATGTTGTCAAAGCCAGGGTTTCGCTGGAAGATACCCGCCGAAATCTAAATCGATCCCTGGAGCTCTTCGCCCGAAATTTAATTTCCGCCAGCGACCGCGATACGGCCCAGACATCCCACGATTCCTCTGCGGCCCAACTGGAAGCCACTCTGGCCCAGCAAAAAGCCACGGAAGCCCAGATGGAGTCGGCCAAGGCCCGCGTGGAGTCGGCCAAGGCTCAGATCAAACAGGCCGAAGCCGAACTGGAGATGGCCCAGGTAAACCTGAACCATACGCGCATCACTGCCCCGGTGAACGGGATCGTGATCTCCCGTAATGTGGACGTAGGCCAGACAGTGGCTGCCAGCCTGCAGGCCCCCACGCTTTTCACCATTGCCCAGGACCTGACTGAAATGCAGGTGGATACAAATGTCAGCGAGGCGGACATCGGCAGGGTGGCCAAGGAACAAGAGACCACCTTCACGGTTGACGCCTACCCGCAGATGACCTTCCAGGGGAAAGTAACCGAGATCCGCAATGCGCCGCTCACCATTCAAAATGTGGTTACTTACAATGTGGTAATTCACGTAAAAAATCCGCAGCTCAAGCTGAAACCAGGCATGACCGCAAATGTTTCCTTACTGGTGGCTCACAAGGACAACGTCCTGAAGATTCCCAATTCAGCTCTTCGCTTCCGGCCGGAGTTTGCCAAAAGAGAGGCGGGCGTCCCGCAAAAGATGTCCGTGTCGGCGCCTGGTCCCTCGCCCTCGCCGGGAGCGTCCAATCCGGAACAGATCCTGGAAAGACTGAAAGCCGAACTCAAGCTTACCCCTGAGCAGGAGGCCAGCATCACCAGCATCTTGAAAGATGCCCAAACCCAAATCCGGGCAGCCTACAGGGCAGGGGGGTCGGAGGAAGCAAAGGCTAAGGGCAAAGAGCTGCGTTTAAGTAACCGCCTGAAGATTCGTTCGCTGCTCACCGAGGAGCAGCAAAAGAAATACGACCAGATGGGCCAGCGCCCGGAGTCCTCCTCCGGGCCGGCTCCGGTTTATAAAGTATGGACTCCAGTGCCCGGAGGAAAGCCCGTGGCAGTGGAAATCACCACAGGGATTTCAGACGGTTCTTTCACCGAGGTTGTGTCGGGCGCTCTGAAGGAAGGGCAAGAAGTGATTACCGAAGCCCTCGGAGGAAGTAGCAAGCCTGCGGCCACGCAGACACAGCCCGCCATGAGAGGAATCCGGTAAAAATTTTAGCCACAGAGGGCACAGAGATCACCGAGTTATAGCCAAAATCTTTAGAACAAAAAGCAAATTAGAACATGGATAAACGCAAAAAAACCAGAAAAATATTTTAATAGAATTTTCAGAAATTGAACGCTGATGGAGTCGTAAAAAGTCCTGTTTTCGTCATGGCGAGGAGTTCCGCCAATGCGGGACGACGAAGCAATCCCGTATTTTCAAGGACTTATAAAAACGAGATTGCTTCGCTTTCGCTCGCAATGACTATTCTGCCGACTTTTTACGAGATTATCAACGTTGATGAGCTTGTAAAAAGTCTGAAAATGCATTTTTCCGTCATTCCGGCGGAAGCCGGAATCCAGTATTTCCAAATGCTTATAAATACCCTGGACTCCGGTTTTCACCTGTCTGCCAGGTACAGGCAGGCCGGAGTGACGACTTTTACGAGATCATTAACGTTAGTAGTACAGAGAAAAAATGAGCTCAAAATTTCTACATCAAAAATCTTTTTGTTTGTTTTTTCTTGTCTTTATTTATCCTCGGTGATCTCTGTGCTCTCTGTGGCAAAAAGGATTTAATGCCTGAACTGATTCGCGTCGAACATCTGGTTAAAATCTATTACCTGGGAGAAGTGCAGGTCCCGGCTTTGAAAGGAGTGGACCTGTCTATTCAGGCCGGGGAGTTTGTGGCCATTATGGGGGCTTCCGGATCAGGGAAGTCCACTTTTATGAATATCATAGGCTGCCTGGACCGCCCCAGCCAGGGCCGGTACTTTTTAGAAGGAATGGATGTCTCCGGCCTGACCAAGGACGAGCTGGCTCAGATTCGTAATAAAAAAATCGGATTTGTCTTTCAAAGCTTTAACCTTTTAAGCCGCACGACAGCCCTGGAAAACGTGGAACTCCCTCTCTTTTACAACAACACCTCATCCCGGGCAAGGCATCAGAAGGCTATGGAGGCCTTAATCAACGTGGGCCTGAACGGGCGGGAACACCATCTGCCCAGCCAGCTCTCCGGCGGACAGCAGCAGCGGGTGGCCATCGCCCGCGCCTTAATCAACCGGCCTTCGTTGATCCTGGCCGATGAGCCTACCGGCAACATAGACACCCGAACCAGCCTGGAGATCATGGACATCTTCCAGAAACTTAACCAGCAATCCCAGATCACCATCATTCTGGTGACCCATGAACAGGAAATTGCCCGATATGCCAGCCGCCAGGTCGTCTTCCGGGATGGAAAATTAATCCAGGATATTTCTTTCCAGCCCCGGCAGGCGGCCTATGACCTGACCCAGATGCCCCCGCCGACGGAGGAGGTGCTCTCATGAACTTCCCCATGACCCTGCGTATTGCCTTCAAGGCCCTGAACCGGAATAAAATGCGCTCCAGCCTGACCATGCTGGGCATCATCATCGGCGTGGGCGCGGTCATTGCCATGATTGCCGTAGGTTCCGGGGCCAAAGCCCGCATTCAAGAGCAGATTGCCTCCATGGGCTCCAACCTGCTCATCATTCTTTCCGGAAGCGCCACCAGCGGAGGAATACGTTTCGGCTCAGGTTCCGTTCCCACGCTCACCGTTGACGATGCCAAAGCGATCGCCACGGAGCTGCCTTCTGTCAAATACGCTGCCCCTGTGCTGACCGGAATTGCTCAAATCGTCTCTGGCAACCAGAACTGGTCCACCATCACCTATGGTTCAACTCCCGAAGCCCTGCTCATTAGGGATTGGCCGGTGGTCATGGGCAGAGCCTTAACCCAAGCCGACGTGGATAGCAAAGCCAAGGTCTGCCTCCTCGGACAGACCGTAGCCGACAACCTCTTCGGAGAGATGGATCCGGTTGGACAGGTAGTGCGCATAAAAAAGTTTCCTTTTACTGTAATCGGTGTGCTGGCGTTAAAAGGGCAGACCACCTGGGGCCAGGATCAGGATGACACCGTGTACGTCCCCCTGACCACGGCACAAAGACTTCTCTTCGGAAGAAACTTTCCCGGCATGGTCCGCAGCATCAGCGTCCAGGCCACGGGCGCCGAGACCTTGCAACAGGCCCAAGAGGAAATTACCCAGCTTCTCCGCCAGCGGCACCGCCTCCGGCCTGATCAGGAAAATGATTTCAGTGTCCGTAACCTCACCGAAGCCATGTCCACGGCCGAAGAATCCGCCCGGGTCATGTCCCTTCTTCTGGGGGCCATCGCTTCCATCGCCCTCCTGGTCGGCGGCATCGGCATTATGAATATTATGCTCGTTTCAGTGACCGAGCGCACCCGCGAGATCGGCATCCGTTTGGCCGTAGGGGCTCGGGAAAGGGACATTCTTTACCAATTCCTCATCGAAGCCCTCGTCCTCAGCCTGATCGGTGGATTGATCGGCCTCTTAATCGGCGTGTCAGCTTCGCAGTTGATCTCCCACTTCTTCAAATGGCCGACGCTCGTCTCCCCCCAGGCCCTGCTTCTTTCCTTTTCCTTTGCCGGGGGCGTGGGCATCTTCTTTGGCTTCTATCCGGCGCGCAAAGCCGCTAAATTAGACCCGATCGAAGCTTTGCGTTACGAATGAATTAAGTTTTTTTTATTCTCTTGACAATCCGGACTTCGCTGAGATAAGGTTCAATTTAAATTAAATGGGTCGTCCTCGGATTTTTTTACTAAACTGCGTTCTATAGAATCTAATTTTTCATACTTACAAACCGCAAACCCAAGAATCGTCATAAGGATTCTCTCGTCTCTGAATAACCGAAAAAATTCCCTTAGGGGTTTCAAGCGAACGGACTGGAAAAACTTTATATATGGCTGGATGGTGGAAAAAAATATTGCCTGGATTTTTTGCTCTTTTGGTTCTGTTTCTCTTTTCCTTCCTTTCCTCCTCTCTTGCTGCCGGGGCGAATCTGATCAAGATTGTCCTGCTGACCACCCCCGCAAAATTCAGCGCCGAGGCCGGCAAACCTTATCTGCGGGGGGCGGAAATGGCGGTTGCCGAGCTGAATGCCCGCGAGGGCAAAATGGGGATTCAATTTCTACTCTTCCTGCGCGAAGGCCTCCATACTGAGGAGAAGGAGATCCAGGAATTAGGCGATATCCTGGCCAAGGAGCAGGCGCATTCTCTAATGGGCGCGGTGGTCAAAGGGGCCATTTTGCCAGTTTCCAGGCTGGCTCGGCAATATAGTCTCCCGTTTTTAGTGTTTCCCGCCGACTTTATGGAAACGGCCTCGACCGGCGCCGAACCGGACAATCTATTCTGGATGAGTCCTGCCCCGGAAGCCTTACAGAGAGCTGCTGTCCGAACAGCAGGGCAATTCCCTAAAAAACGCTTCTTCCTCCTGGCTAAGGATTCTAAGATCGGCCGGAGCTGGGCAAAATATTTTTGGGAAGAGCTGGGCAGGTTAAAGCCGGACGCAAAGCCCGTAGGCGAGATCCTTCTCTCCGGAAAAGTAGGAGATTATGGCCCCTATTTACGGACTATCCTTGCGGCCAATACTGAAGTTTGCGTAAGTCATCTCGGCGCGAAGGAATGGGTCCGCTTTGTTAAAACGGCCCAGAAGCAGGGGTATTTTAAAAAAATCACCCACTTCGAACTGGAAAGCGGAAGCCTGGAATCCCTGGTGGCTTTGCAGAAAGATGCTCCCGAAAGGGTCTGGGGAATAAGCGTTTTCCCCTTCTGGGCCTTGGGGTGGAAAGAAACCAAAGAATTTGTGGCCAAATACAGGGAAAGAACCCAATCTTATCCTGGCCTGGAAGCTTTAAGCGGGTATGTAAGCATCTACGCCCTGTTCGAGGCCATGAAAAAAGGAGGATCGTTGAATCCGCAAGGGATATTAAAAGCTATGCCCGGCTTGAGTTTCCCTACTCCCATCGGACCGCTGGCGATTCGCCCGGCTGACCATCGGGCGTTATGGCCGATTTGGTGCGGGGTCAGCGCGTTCATTTCCGATTATCCCTTTGCCATCCTCGAGGAGCTTAAATCTTTCGGGCCGGACTCCTTTCGCCCATGATTTACCGGGAGAATGCCGAAAAAATGAAACCGAATCAACTGAAACGCCCCTCGCTGCAATATCCCGCGACACCGGTTTTTGATTTTATAAGAAATACTGCCCGGCGGCTTCCAAATAAACTGGCGGTCATCGACCCGCAAGGAAGACGGGAGCTCACCTTTGCCGACCTCGACCGGGAGAGCGACATCCTCGCCGGCGTTTTTTTCCACTGGGGGTTGAAAAAAGGAGACCGCGTCTCTTTTTTTATTGAAAACGGATGGGAATACCTGGTGGGGTTCTATGCCACCATGAAGGTCGGGGCGGTTATCTCACCCATGAGCCCGGCCTATCGTGAGCGGGAGGTTAAGCAACAGGTCAACGACGCTGAGAGCAGAGTTCTCCTCGTCCAGCACAACCTTTTTCCCGTTATCGCCGGAATCCTTAAGGAACTGCCGACCATCGAGAAGATCATCATCACCCGGGGATTAAAAAAGGAGGAAGGGAAATTCTTTACCCTTACAGAGCTTCTGGAAAACCCTTCTGGACGAATCCCTTTCTCTCCTCCATGGATCAACCCCCAGGAAAACCTGGCTGCCTTGCCCTATTCTTCAGGTACGGCCGGTCTGAATAAAGGGGTAATGATCACCCACTTTAACCTTGTGGCCAATACCCTCCAGTCCATGCATGCTGTGGAAGCGCATGAGGATGATATCTTCATCAGTTTCCTTCCCTTCAATCATATCTACGGCCTGACGTACTTCCTCTGTGGAGCCGTCTATCTGGGAGTCAAGCAGGTAATCATGACTCGCTTTGATGCGGAGGAATGCCTGCGTCTCACCGAGAGATACCGCGGGACTATCATCTTCAGCGTTCAGCCAGCGCTACTGGCCTTTCTCAACCTTCCCCATGCTGATAGGTATGATTTTTCTTCCTTGCGTTTCATCTGGGCGGGCGCGGCGCCGTTGTCTCCGGCCATATCCCAGGGAATCTTCGAGAAATTCGGGGTGCCGGTGGCCCGGCATTATGGGTTAACCGAGGCTTCCCCCACCACCCATGCCAACCCGCCCGGCCGGGCCAAAGAAGGCTCTGTGGGTATTGCCGTCAGCGATTGTGAAGATCGGATTATGGATTGGCAGACCGGCAGGAAGGAAATGCCCGTGGGTGAGCCGGGAGAGCTAACGGTTCGGGGGCCCAACGTATTCCAGGGATACTGGAAGCACCCGGAGGATACCCCCCTGGCCCTCCGCGACGGCTGGCTTTACACCGGTGATATCGCCAGGATGGATGATGAGGGATATGTCTATATATTAGACCGCAAAAAAGAGATGATCAAATACCGCGGATACCAGATTGCCCCGGCGGAACTGGAGGCCCTCCTTATGGAACACCCGGCCGTGCAGGATTGCGCGGTGGTGGGCATACAGGATCAAAACTCGGGAGAAATCCCCAAGGCCTTCGTCGTTTTGCGCGAGGGAGCTCCCACCGAACCAGGAGAGTTAATGGCCTTCATAGCCGAGCGAGCGGCGCTTTATAAAAAAATTCGCCAGGTGGCTTTCATAAGCGAAATCCCCAGGAATCCATCGGGGAAGATCTTACGCCGGATTTTAAAGGGGGTATAACCCCACTCTTTTTAAACCCTTTGCGAGCTTCAGCAGTTGCAAGTTTGGCCGAGCTGGATCGATATCCTTGGAGCGGCCACGGTGCCTTAGTAGGGAAGGGGAAAAATGATTGGCAAGAGAGGGATTATGTGCTTAAGCAATTTCATCAGAATGAGAGGGAAGCGATTCGGGTATATCGGAGGTTTATGGAAGAGGGAAAGGATCAGGGGAGGCGGCCGGAGTTGGTTGGCGGGGGGTTAGTTCGGAGTATGGGCGGATGGTCCCAGGTGCTTTCGTTACGGAGTAGAGGCGAGATAGGTGAGCATGATTCCCGGATATTGGGCGGGGGGGATTTTGTAGCAGAGATTTTAAAGGAAGCAGACCAGAAGGTTACGCGGTATCTACCTATAAAGAAGAGAGAGGTTTTGATAAAGGAGGTTATAGAGAAGATATGTCAGGAGGAGGGGGTCGGAGAGAAGGAGTTAGGTTTGGGCGGTCAGGCTCGGAGAGTTTCCAGCGTGCGGGCGAAGGTGGCTTGGCAATTAAGCCGGGAATACGGAATTCCGATGGCCGAGATAGCGCGTCATGTAGGGGTTTGCACCTCAGCCATTGCCAATGCGATTCGAAAAATAGAGATGGAGAATATGAAGTGATAAAATTAAACTACGTCCCCCACGTCCCCCACGTCCCCCGCGTCCCCCACGTCCCCCGAAAGCCAGAGGATAACCAAGCTCCCTGATGGGGCTTTGGAGATCACCTTCCGGGTGGCTGGGCTCGACGAGATCAAGCGCTGGATCCTCAGCTTCGGCCCCGAGGCTCAGGTTTTGGAACCGGCGAGGTTGAAACAAATGGTCCGTGCCGACTTGCAGAAGAGCCTGGCGCAGTATTCTGCTCAACCGGTCTCTCATGAGATCAGTGAAAGACAGGCGATCCGTCGGATGTCTTAAAATAATACATCTTTTATGGCCCAAAAAACCTTTGCGCTCTTTGCGCCTTGGCGTGAGCTATCCTGGTTTTGGAGCCGGAAAAGCTAAAGGAGATGAGGGCAATTTGATTTAGGGTTCGAAATTCGCGGGTGGGAAGAAATTGTCAAGAATAAAGAGTTGATCCCTAAATACAACGGGTGAGAATCGCGAGGGAAGGCCAATTATGGATGAACCAAAAAGTTTGATTCCCAGCGAAACGATTGAGAAAAGGATATTCTTACTCCGGGGCCAAAAGGTTATGCTGAGCATCCATTTGGCGGAACTCTACCAGGTGGAGCCGAGGGTGTTAATCCAGGCGGTAAAGAGAAACATAGAACGATTTCCCAAGGACTTCATGTTTCAGCTGAATAGAGAGGAGTTCAATAACTTGAAATCACAAATTGTGATTTCAAGTTGGGGAGGCTTGCGAAGAGCTGCTCCATACGCATTTACAGAACAGGGAGTAGCGATGCTATCCAGTGTCCTGAACAGCTCCCGAGCCATCCAGGTTAATATAGAAATCATGCCAGCGTTTGTGCGTCTGCGGAAAATCCTCGCCTCGCATGCCGACCTTGCTCGTAAACTTGAAGACCTGGAGAAAAAATATGATTCCCAATTCAGGGTGGTCTTTGAAGCCATTCGTCAATTGATGGCAGGCCCGGAAAGGCCGCCCAAGAAGATCGGCTTCCAATTGAAAGAAAAGCGATCGGCTTATCGGAGCAGGTGATGGGTTCTCGAAATTTGTTTTTGCCTCGAGGGCCGCAGGCCCGCCCCTCAAGCGGAGCAATCCTCGAGCACAGCGATCAGCCCTTTGCGCTCTTTGCGCCTTGGC
>VGSF01000090.1 GCA_016875165.1 Deltaproteobacteria bacterium | reverse complement strand
ATCCGTGGCCCGGAGCCCTGGACGGCCCGCTTGGAATCATAAGGCGCTGATTTCTTCGCGAGTGGGGCGGGGAAAATGCCCCTCGCCTCCTCCGGCGGAAACGCGCGGGGTTCTTCGTAGTCAAGCGGAAACCCGGCCGATGCTTCCGGCGCGTTCCGCCCAGGCCCCCGGCCCTTGACAAAGGTGGTCAAGCCAATTTTTCAAACCGCTAAATTGATACAAAAAAAGAATTCTTTCAGCGCATCTTATATATTCTCTGCGGTGAATGTATATTAGAAAAAGGAGGTGGGGGGATGTTCGAATTGGAAGAAAGCAGGAATTCCGGGGCGAATCTGAAGGTGGTGGGCATTGGCGGCGGCGGCTGTAATGCCGTCAACACCATGATCCGTTCCAGCCTGAACGGAGTGGAATTCATCGGGGCCAACACAGACGCCCAGGCCTTGGCCGCATGCGGCGCGCCCATAACAATCCAGTTGGGCGCGAAGTTGACCAAGGGTTTAGGGGCCGGGGCCAACCCGGAGATTGGGAAGAACGCCATTCTGGAGGATAAAGACCGGATCCGGGAGCTCCTGATGGGTGCGGACATGGTCTTCATCACCGCCGGCCTGGGCGGAGGAACAGGGACTGGCGGCGCTCCTATCCTGGCCTCCATTGCCAAAGACGCGGGGGCGCTAACCGTAGCCGTGGTCACCAAACCCTTTCTTTTCGAGGGCAAAAAAAGACAGCGGCAGGCCGAGGAAGGATTGAAGGAACTGAGAAAATATGTGGATACGCTGATCACCATTCCCAACCAGCGGCTGTTGAATATCGCCGGCCGGGATATGCCCCTGCTGGAAACGTTTCGTAAGGCGGATGAAGTTCTCCTGCAAGCGGTTAAGGGGATTTCGGATCTGATCACTGTCCATGGACTGATCAACCTGGATTTTGCCGATGTACGCACGGTCATGGCCGAAATGGGCCTGGCCCTGATGGGCACAGGAGCCGCGAGCGGTGAAAACCGAGCCATCGAAGCGGCCCAGCGGGCCATATCCAGCCCCCTGTTAGAGGACATCACCATTGCCGGAGCCCGCGGGATTTTGATCAATATTACCGGAGGGCCAGGCCTGACTCTTTTTGAAGTAAACGAAGCCTCCACTCTCGTACAGGAGGAGGCCCACGATGATGCCAACATCATCTTCGGCGCCGTGATCGACGAGAGCCTGCGGGATGAGATGCGCGTCACGGTGATTGCAACCGGATTCGGCAAGGCCGAAGAAGCCGAGGGACGCGTTTCCGAATCCCGCCCGGTCTTCCCTGAAACAGAGAAGACAGTGATAAATTTCACCCGCAGGGAGAGCAACCGGGATATCCCGACCTTTATCCGTCAGGAGAAGAGCCTCGAGGTTGAAGAAAAACCGGCCAGACTATCACGGAGCCGTGTCTTTTCCAATTTAGGGGAAGATGAGTACGACATCCCCACTTTTTTGAGAAAGCAAGCAGATTGATCTATTATTCACCGCTGAGAGCGCAGAGTAGAAAAGGGGGGCAGGGTGGATTTTAGAGGATGGTTTCGCTTAAGCGGATGGCAACTTATTTAAGACGTTCCCGATAGTTTTTCATATTTAATTTCATTTTATTCTCTGCGTCCTCTGCGCACTCTGCGGTGAAAATATTTTTAGTGGTGCACCGTGTCCAGCAAGCTAATTGCCAAAGCCAGGAAGCTTCTTTCCGAGGAGCGGAGAATCGAACCAGATCACTGGCAACCCTTCCCGTCTAACCGGGGAGGAGAACTGTCCATCGCCCTGGCCTATCCCCATAGGTATTACACGGCCATGTCCAATCTGGGTTTTCAGACCGTTTACCGGCTTTTCAATGAACAGCCCCGGACGGTCTGCCAGCGGGTTTTTTTGCCCGATCCAGCAGATTTGGAAGAATACCTGAGGACAGAAACCCCCCTCTTTTCCCTGGAGTCTCAACGGCCAGTGCGCTCCTTCGATGTCCTGGCCTTTTCCATCTCTTATGAGAATGATTACCCCCACCTCCTCCGGATGATGGAATTGGCCAGGATTCCTATCGCCAGAAAAGATCGCACAGAGGCCGACCCGCTGGTTGTGGCCGGGGGGTCCACCGTTTTGATGAACCCGGAACCACTGGCCGACTTTGTGGACCTTTTTGTAATCGGAGAAGCCGAAGTCATCATGGCTCCGCTCACGGAGGCTTTGGGCAACGGCAAGGAAGCAGGAAAATCCAAAGCAGCCATCTTGAGCGAGCTAACCGAAATGGAAGGGATTTACATTCCGCAGTTTTACTCCACCGCCTACGGGCCGGATGGAACCATTGAGTCCTTTACCCCGCGAGGAGGAGCCCCCCCTCGCATGAAGAGAGTCTGGCTCAAAGACCTGAACGGCTTAATGACGATTTCTTCCGTGGTGACGCCAAAAACCGAACTCTCCAGCATGTTTTTGATCGAACTCAGCCGGGGGTGCTTTCGCCGCTGCCGCTTCTGCGCGGGAAGTTACACTTATTTTCCCCACCGCGTCCGGGATGGTCCCCTTCTTAAAGAAGAAGCCCTTAAAAGGTTAGGCTCGGCGGAAAAAGTCGGGCTGGTAGGAGCGGCCATTTCAGATTACCCCGACCTCATCTCTCTCGGTCGAGAGTTCCTTCACTCCCAGAAGCCCATTTCCTTCTCCTCCCTGCGAGTTGATTCCCTCACACCGGAACTGGCTGATCTAATTTACGACAGCGGGCAGAAGACTATTACTCTGGCCCCGGAAGCTGGATCGGAACGGATGCGCCGGGTCATCAACAAGGGGTTCTCTGAAAAGCAAATCATTCAAGCTGCGGAAATCCTGACGGACCGGGGAATTCGCAGCTTTCGCCTCTACTTCATGATCGGCCTGCCCGGGGAAGAAACAGGAGACATCAAGGAGATCGTGGAAATGACTAAAAAAATCCGGCATCATATCCGGGAAAAAAGTCGAGGAAAAAGGGGGGCGGAGAAGATTCTTCTCAGCTTGAACTCTTTTGTTCCCAAACCTGGCACACCCTTCCAATGGCATCCTTTCGAGGACATTCGTAGTTTAAACGAAAAGATCAAAACCATAAAAAAAGGACTTGGCCGGGAGCGGGGCGTTGCCGTTGCTGCTGACCTGCCCAAATGGTCCTACTTGCAAACCCTCTTGTCGCGCGGCGACCGGCGGGTGGGAAGGCTGTTGCTGGCCGCCCACCGCTTGGCCGGAAACTGGCCGCAGGCCTACCGCTCCGTGGATCTGAACCCCGATTTTTATGTTTACCGGGAACGGACTTACGCAGAAATTCTCCCCTGGGATTTCATTGACCACGGGATCGGCAAAGAATTTCTCTGGTCGGAATACCAGAGAGCTTTCCAAGAAGGCTCTTCCCCCAGAAGGCCTTAAATTATAAATTCTCAGCACGAAATCCAAACCATTGCAGACTGTAGATTGCAGATTGGAAAAATAAAAACTTCAAACTGAAATCTTAAATCTCAAATCTGAAATTAGCAAAATTTTGAATTTTGAATTTTGAATCTTGAATTTGTTTCCTCCGCCGTGGCGGATCGATATGCGGATTTCGAATTTAAAACCAAAAATTTTAAAATATCCTTGGCTATTTTTTCATTCACCCAGAGAGACAGGGAAATATCCTGGTTCATCTGAATGATTCAGGCATAAAATTGAGTTTTCCAGTCAAGTTTGTTATGATTGATGAAATCGTAAAAGGTCGTCACTCCGGCCTGCCTGTGCCTGGCAGACAGGTGAAAACCGGAGTCCAGAGGTTTGATAAATCCTTGAAATAACTGGATTCCGGCTGGAGTTTATCCCGATGAAAATCGGGGCCGGAATGACGGGGAAAGGGGCTTTCGGACTTTTTACGAGTTCATCATGATTAGCAAAAAATTAAATCCGCTGGAAATCCGGGCTTTCATGGACGTAAATAAAGAGCTGGAAAAGCTCAAAAAAGAAAACGAGGTTTTGCAGAAACTGCTGGCCCAGGTGGAGGGGGAGAAGGCGGCCCTTTACGAACAGGTTCTGCAAACCCGGGCGGAATGGGAAGCGGCTTTCAATGCCATCACTGACCGGGTCTTCGTTGAGGATGCCAACTATTCCGTACTGAGGGCCAATGCGGCGGTTTTACGGGATTATGGGCTTACTCCCGGGGAACTTTTAGGGGAAAAATGCTATCAGGTTTTTCGGGGGCAGGAGGAACCTTGTCCGGGCTGCCCTGTAACGCAGACCCTGGAGACGGGCAAACCGGCCTTCGGGGAGATGGAGAATCCCCGTCTTAAGGGAAGGTATTATGTGCGCACCTACCCGATTTTCGACCGGAAAGGCCGGATCTCAGAAGTGGTGGTGGAAGACGTTACAGAGACGAAGAAGCTGGAGGATGAGCTGCGGGAATCCGAAGGCCGCTTTCGGCGCATAGTGGAACAGGCCAACGACGGCATTTTGGCCATAGGAGAAGATGACCGCATTGAACTGTCCAACAAGAGCGCGGCGGACATAACCGGCTATCCCATAGATCTTTTAACAGGCATGAATTTTAATGCTCTGTTTGATGAAAAGAATCGAGCATATATTAAGGAGCTTTTTGAACACGGCGACCCGAACATGGACCTGTGGGTGTGCTCGGAGCTGGAGATCCTAAATGCCCGGGGAGAGCACAAAGAGACTGAAATTTGTATCACCACAGTCAAAGACCATCAGGGAGCCATGAAGACTTATGCCTACCTGCGCGATATTTCCATCACCAAACGCATCGAAAATGAACTGCGCAAGGCCAACGATTTCCTGCGCAACCTGATCGAAAATTCTGTAGATGGCATCATCGCTGCCGACATGAAGGGGAAAATAATTATTTTCAATAAAAGCGCGGAAAGACTTCTGGGCTATCAGGCCGAAGAGGCCATAGAAAGGGTGCATATTACCCGGCTCTACCCTCCCGGCGTGGCCAAGGAAATCATGCGCCGGTTGCGTTCTTCGGAATATGGCGGCGTAGGGAGGCTGGAGACTTGCCGGTTCACCCTGATGAGTAAAACCGGAGAAGAGATCCCCATTAACATCTCCGCGGCCATCATCTACGAAGGTGGAAGGGAGATAGCCAGCTTCGGAATCTTCACCGATCTGCGAGAGAAGGTTAAAATGGAGCGGGAACTCCAGGAAACCCAGCTCCAGCTTTTACAGTCGGAAAAGATGGCCTCTTTAGGAAAACTGGCCGCAGGCGTGGCCCACGAGATCAATAATCCTCTGGGAGGAATATTGATATTTTCCAAGATGCTCCTGGAAGAACTTCCTCCGAATGATCCGCGGGCAGGGGACCTGGAGCGGATTTGTGATGAGGCCACCCGCTGCAAGGAGATCGTCAAAGGCCTCCTGGAATTCGCCAGACAAACCTCATACAAAATGGAACCCGCCGACCTCAACCGGGCCCTGGTTCAAGGTGTCTCCCTTTTGGAGAACCAGGCCCTCTTTCACAATATCCGCATCGTCAAGGACCTGGATCCGCATCTTCCACCAATCATGGCCAATACCGGGCAGTTGAACCAGGTTTTTATGAACATCATCCTGAATGCCGCCGAGGCCATGGCAGGACAGGGGACACTCACTGTCCGCACGCAGATGGGACCGGAAAAAATTACCGTGATTGTCGAATTTACCGACACGGGTTGCGGGATTAAAGAAGAATATCTCACCCGCATATTCGATCCATTTTTCACCACCAAAGAAGTTGGCAAAGGCACAGGCCTGGGCCTGGCCATGTCCTACGGAATCATCGAAAAGCACCGGGGAAGGATCTGGGTAAAGAGCAGAGAAGGGGAAGGGGCCACCTTTACCATCGAGCTTCCGGTGCGGGCGGAAACCGAGGATATCACGGTGTAAAACTTAGGAAATGAGCGCTTCTAAGCTCATTCTATACCCCCGGGGGATGATATTATAATGAATCAGTGCAGAATGGCTGGCAAAGGGGAAAGCGGGAGGCAATGAGCCAGGGGCAAAGACCTGCGAAGGTTTTAATCATTGACGACGAGAAAATCATCCGGGACAGCTTCAGCCGCGTCCTCCTCAAAGATGGGTATGCCGTGAGTGCGGTGGAGAGCGGGCGGCTGGCCCTGGAACGGGTGGACGAAGAACCTGTTGACATCGCCCTTATCGATTTGAAAATGCCGGGATTAGATGGCATGGAAACACTCAGGGAGCTTAGAGAAAAAGACCCGGACATTGTAAGCGTCATGATCACCGGTTATCCCACCATTGAGAGTGCGGTAAAGGCCGTGAAGTTAGGGGCCTACGATTATCTAACCAAACCTTGCAGCCCCGAGGAGCTGCGTATCGTCGTAGCCCGGGCTGCTGAGCGCCGGAAGCTCTTTTTCGAGAAGGAACAACTGCGGCGGCTTTTAGACGCCCGCGGCTTATCCGAGCCCATCATCGGAGAAAGCAAGGCGATGCAGCGCGTCATGGAAATCATCCGCAAAGTCGCCCCTACGGATAGCACGGTGCTGATCACCGGAGAGAGCGGCACCGGCAAGGAGCTGGCGGCCCAGGCCATTTGCCAGCTCAGCCCGCGGAAAGAGAAAGAGTTTGTGGCCGTGGACTGCAACGCCCTGGTGGAAACCCTTCTGGAGAGCGAGCTCTTCGGCCACGTGAAAGGATCTTTCACCGGCGCGGTTAACAGTAAGCATGGATTACTCGAGCTGGCCAGCGGGGGAACGTTCTTTTTCGACGAAGTGGGCAACCTGTCATTAAACACTCAATCCAAGCTTTTACGGGTCATCCAGGAACGGGAGTTTAAGCCTGTCGGTGGAACCCAGCGGATCAAGGTGGATGTGCGCATCATCGCGGCTACCAACCAGAATTTACGGGAAGCCATAGCCCGCAAGACCTTCCGGGAAGATCTCTTCTACCGGCTAAGCGTTGTGCCGATCCACCTGCCGCCTTTGAGGGAGAGGAAAGAGGACATCCCCCCCTTAATCCAGCATTTCCTTGAGCGGTATAACCGCAAGAGAAAAAAACCGATCACGGGGATTAATCCGGCAGCCATGGAGATGCTCATGAAGCACCACTGGCCCGGAAACGTGCGGGAGGTGGAGAACCTGATAGAGCGCGCCATGATCCTGGAAGACGGAGCAATGATCACTCCCAAGAGCCTTCCCCGGCTTTCATTTACCGAGGGCCCGGAAAAAGCTACGGCGCATATCCCGCAATTAGCCAGTCTGGAAGAATTGGAAAAGGAGCATATCGCCTTTGTCTTAAAACAAACCGATGGCCATAAATCCCGCGCCGCGAAAATTCTGGGCATAGACCGCAAAACCCTCTACCAAAAAGTGCAAAAATACCAACTCTCCTAAAACCCCTCATGAAATATCCGCGGTATAGGGGACGGGGACGTATACGTAAAGAGGACGTTGCTCAAAATCATCAAAAATTTAGGGTAGGGGCTTTGGCTATTGCCATGGCCGTTGGGGAAGAAGAGGGTGTGAAAGAATTTTGAAGATTTTGAGCAACGTCCCCCCAAACTCACAACGTCCCCCCAAACGCTCAGCCGCGAGCACGTTCGGAGCAACTATCAGGTTGATATCGCTCGGTAAAAATGCTACCCTGAGAACATGAACAGAAAGCACACAGCCATATACCGAATGTCAGACCGTCGGAACGACGACTTCGTTCCCGGCACGCCGGCAGACCGCATTAGTCTTGTCTGGCCGCTGACCCGAGAGATCGCGTCCTTGAGCAAAAAGCACGATGCTGAACGAAGACTACAGAGACATCTTACACGCCTTGTGCGACGAGAAGGTTAAATTCCTTCTCGTCGGCGCCTATGCACTGGCAGCCCACGGTTATCCCCGAGCTACCATGGACATTGATATTTGGGTTATGCCGTCCCCTCAGAACGCTGATGCCGTCCTACGGGCATTGCGTCGTTTTGGCGCCCCGCTTCACAATCTGACCGAGGAAGACCTTCAAAAGGATGGGACCATCTTTCAGATCGGAGTTGCCCCAAGGCGAATCGACATCATCACTGCGGCATCTGGACTTCGGTTTGAGGAGACGTATGGACGGTCATTGTCTGTGAACATTGAGGGGATCAAAGTGCATATTCCGTCGATCGACGATCTAATTCGCAACAAGAGGGCATTAGGAAGAACCAAAGATTTAGCCGACGCAGAGGCATTGGAATGCCTGAAGACCTCCGAACAAATTGCTCCACCCGACAAGGAATAGCACGCGAGGGCGCGCTGTTCCTTGCGGGTGAGCATTGGCGTTCAAGAAACCCGGAGCGGCATTGCCTATTCATAGGGGTATTGCTTCTATTGATTCATTAGAGGGGGGCTGGGAAACATGAGAGCCGCAGACCGGATGGTGGAGAATCGAGTTTAGGATGTAAAGAGGGACATTGCTCAAAATCATCAAAATTTTAGAGATATGGACTTCGGCCATTGCTATGGCCGTTAGGAAAGAAGAGGGCGTGAAAGGATTTTGAAGATTTTGAGCAACGTCCCCCAAAATTTTCATGACCCATATGAAATTTTAAATTTTGAATCTTGAATCTTGAATATTTTTTTCGTTATCGGCGCCGGATTCTTGGGTCCAGGACGCCATACAAAACATCGGTGGCCAGGTTGACGATGATCACTACCACGGAAGAGAAAAAGAGAATCCCCATGATGAGCGGATAATCCCGGCGGAGAATCCCGTCGAACATCAGGCGCCCCATCCCCGGCCAGCTAAAGACCGTTTCCACCAATACCGCCCCGGCTAAAAGGCGTCCGAGCTGAAGGCCGGCCATGGTCAGGATGGGGAGAATCGCATTTCTCAGGGCATGTTTGAATACGATTTTGCGCTCGGGGAGCCCTTTGGCTCGTGCCGTCCGGATGTAATCCGAACCGATGACTTCCAGCATGCTGGCCCTGCTTAGCCGGCTGTAAGGGCTGATCAGAATCATTCCCAGGGTTGTGGCGGGCAGCACGAGATGATGGAGGGTATCCAAAAGGATTAACCAAACATTCGCTCCATATCCGGCAGTCATCATTCCGTAGCCTGGGAATAAGGGGAGGTAGAGAGAAAAGGCTAAAAGCAGCATGATTCCCAGCCAGAAGGAAGGCATGGCAAATCAGAGAAGGGAAAAGACCGTGATAAAGGCGCTGGCCGTTGATGCGGGTCGCTGGGCTACCATCACGCCGGTGACAACACCGATGGTTACGGCTATAAACATGGCGGTCAGAACCAGGAGCGCTGTGGCCCAGATCTTTTCCAGAATCAACTCTAAGACTGGTTTCCCTTGGAAGTAAGAGAATCCGAAGTCTCCAGTGAGAAGTTTTTTCCCGTAAATAAAAAGCTGCTCCGAAAGGGTCTTATCGAGGCCAAATTCTTTGCGAACCGCTTGTAGAGTTTCCTCGGAGGCGCCCCCGGCTTCCCCGATATAAACCATGGCCGGGTCACCCGGGGCGAGGTGGAGGAGGGTAAAATTCAAGAGCACGATCATGAGGATCACGGGAACCGCCTGCAAGATCCTGCGGAGGATGTACCAAACCAGAGAATCGGAACTCAAAGAAACATCTCCCCGTAATAATTCACCCTCTCCCTTGAGAGACTGTGTAATAACCCGAGCGGGAGGGCATGAGTGAGGAAGCATCGGCGGGTGATGAAGGTCGGCAAGGGTAACAGCTTATATTCCGCCATGGGAAGGCGGATTTGAAGGGTCGCAGAAATATTACGGTTTTTACTCCGCCTCGATCCATGGAATGCCCACCGCCTCATGATTCCGAAAGAATGCCCTCCCGCTCGTATCACCAGTTTTCCATTTATGACACAGTCTCTGAGGGGAGAGGGTTGGGGTGAGGGTGAAGATAGCCTGTTCACCCCCACCTTAATCCTCCCCCATCAAGGGGGAGGTTAATACCTGGTTTTCATTGTTCGAGGGTGATGTACTTATGATGAAGCATTTTTCAATGATCTTTTTAAGGTCCGACTTTTCCTTTACGCCAGAAAACGCTATCCAGAAGGTTTAACATTCCCCATACATCCATGGGGACCCCGTCGAGATCTTTATTATAAATAAGGGGGGTATCGTGGTCGATTATCCATATAACGGGGAGCTCATCCATGAGAATCTCCTGCACCCGATGATAGAGCTTTTTCCTCTTTTCAAAGTTCAACTCAACCCGGGCCTCGGCTCAGAGCCGGTCCACCTCCGGATTATTGTAGCCCATCGTGTTCGTCGAGACCATCTTTTTAATAAACCTGGAAGTAAATGCCCGGTCAATAGCCAGTGCCGGGTCCACGAACTCCGTTGTAGGAGTCCAGTCCATTTCGTAATCCCAGCTACTGACTCTGGCCACCCAGGTTGCCAGGTCCGGAGGAGGGCGGAGGGTCACCTGAATTCCTGCTTTTCTAAGCTGGGCTCTCATGTATTCCATTCCTGATTGACCTCCCGGATAACAACTAAGGGAAAGGTTAAATCTTATTCCCTCCGCTCCCTTCTTGAAACCAGCCTCGTCTAATAACTGATTCGCCTTGTTCAGGTTGTTTTCATACTTCGGCAGAATGGGGTGATGGAACGGGTTGGTATAGCGCAGGGGCCCGGCGGCGGGTTTTGCAAATCCGGAAGTACCCTCAACAAAAAAATTCTTATCGATACTGTGGGCGATCGCTTTTCTAACTTTAACGTTATTCAAAGGGGGCTTTCGGTTGTTGATCTGGAGAATCCCCCTGATCCCCATGGCTTCTCCCCCCTTTTGGGTTACGGTTAAATGGGCCATTTTCGTGAGTCGGGGAAGATCAACATAAGGAACCTGACCCCAGGTAAGGTGGACGGCTCCTGTTTCCAGGGCCAGGGTGCGAGAGGCCGCATCGGCAATGAATTCCAGGACGATTCGATCCAGATAAGGTCTTCCTTTCCGGAAAAAATCCGGGTAGCGGTCCAGGATGAGATACTGGCCTTTCTTCCACTCCACGAATTTAAAGGGGCCGGAGCCGATGGGTTTCACATTGGCCGGATGCTTGCGAATCTCTCCTTCGCTGTAGATATGCTTGGGAAGAATGGGGAGAAAATAGGGATGATTGGCAGCGAAGCAGGCCGGAAAGGGGTGTTGCAGCTTGAAGGTGCAAATATATGGCGCGGGGGTCTCAACTTTCTCAACGGCACCAAAAGCCAGCTCACCCAGGGGATGGTTTTTCTTGGCAAGTTCCAGGGAGAAGGCAACATCGGCGGAAGTAACGGGTTTGCCGTCATGGAAGGTAGCTCCTTTTTCCAGATGAAAGGAATAAGTCCGTCCATCGGGGGAAATTTCCCATTTCTTTGCCAGGTAGGGTCTGGGCCCATAATTTTCGTCGAACTGGAGCAGGCTGGCAAAAACCTGGCAGGCCGGGATCACGACCCCGGGCCCCCCCCGAGGACCGGATTGAGTTGGGGAGGCTCTGCGTAAATCATCTTAAGGGTTCCACCGCGCGGGATCTTTTCGGTCTGGGCCATAGCGGGGGAAATTGACCACTCGATAATCGCCATAAGAGCGATGCTTGCCATTAAGAGGTTGCTGAGATTGCGTCTGGAAATCTGCATGGCCAGTTCCTCCTTAAGCCGAGATCTCTTTGACCGCTTCGCGAAGCTCTTTCTTCATAATCTTTCCCGTGGGTGTCCGGGGGATTTCGGGGGTGAATACGATGATGACCGGGATCTTGTGGTTCTCCATCCTCTGTTCGCTGTATTCCTGGATCTCGTCCTTGGTGACCTGATGGCCTTCTTTGGGCACGACGAAAGCGGCCACAATCTCTCCCAACTCGGGGTCGGGTTTACCCACGACGGCGACATCCGCGATGCCGGGTATGCTGCTCAGAACTCCCTCCACCTCAGCCGGATAAATGTTGACTCCTCCCCGAATGATCAGGGCTTTAACCCGATCGACGATATAATAATAGCCCTCCGCATCCCGGATGGCGACGTCCCCCACGGTCATGAACTTCCCCCGGAAGATCTCGGAAGTGGCCTCCTCGTTCTTGTAATAGCCCTCCATGAGAAAGGGATTGTAGATGTAGAGGAGTCCCCGTTCGCCATCGGCGACCTCGTTGCCCAGCGGGTCGTAAATCTTCAGTTCGTTGCTGGCAAACGCTTTACCGACACTGGAGGGTCTTTCCCGCATCTCCCGGGGCGAGATAAAGGTGTTGACTCCGGTCTCCGTGGAGCCGTAGAACTCGTAAAGGCGGTCTCCATACCGGTCCAGGAAAGCCAGCTTGTACTTGGGGAGTAGCGGCGCACCACCGCAGGCCACGCACCGCAGGCTGGATAGATCCAGATCCCCACTTACCCGCTGCGACACTTGAAGCAGGCGTACGACCATCGTCGGCACCAGAAGGGTGGAAGTGACCTTGTATTTGTCAACCAGTTGCAGGAATTGCACGGGATCGAATCGTGGCTCAAGGACAATGGTACCGCCCAGCATAACTGTTTTGGCCACAAAGGCCATTGGCGCGCTATGATACAGGGGACAGCAAACTAGATGAACTTCATCAGGCGTCATTCCTACAAGGCTGACGGTCTTGAGCATATAATCCCTAACCTCCGGCCTGGCCATGATATCAGCAGACCTGGCGGCACCCTTGGGTTTGCCGGTTACACCAGAGGTATATATGAGATCGCTGCCCATCTCCCCGGCCGAGGGCAGATTGTCCAGGTCGATTTCAGGTAGGTCGCCAAATAGGGACTCATAGGGCAAAGCCCCCTCAACGGGTCCTCCGAAACCGACAAATCCATCGATGAGGAGCTTCTTGTACCTCCCCTTGAAGGGAAGAATCCGGTCCGCGAACTCGTGCCAGAAAAAGAGCAATTTAGAGTCCGAGTTGTCCACGATGAACTCGATCTCCGGCGGTTTCATCCGGTATCCAACCATAACCACTCCCGCCTGGAGATAGCGGAGAGCGAAGCGGATCTCAAAGAATTCAGACAAGTTGTAAGTCATGACCGCCACCCGGTCCCCTGGCCTGACGCCCATCCGGTAAAGTCGCTTGGCCAGGGATCGGGCCCTCGCCCGCAGCTGCGCATAGGTGAGGGAATGTTCGGGACCCACAACGGCTAATTTGTCGGGCTTGCCTGCGGCATGGATCTCCACGAAATTGGGGGGCTTAGGCCTGGTTTGAGCTTCAGACATGAGGAGCCTCCTTTCTTGAGTCTGATCCCTCCATTCAGGATCCATAATCAACTTAGGGCACGTTAGGCATCTTCAGCACTCCTCGTCCCTTGACGTGTGGAACCCCGGACCCCTTCTATTGCCCCACCTTTCCTTTACGCCAAAATACGGTATCCAGAGGGTTTAAGATACCCCATACATCCATGGGTATTCCGTCGAAATCTTTATTATAGAGCGTAGGTATCTCGATATCGATTAGCCATATTACGGGGAGCTCATCCATGAGAATCTCCTGCACCCGATGATAGATTTTTTTCCTCTTTTCCAAGTTCAGCTCCTTCTTGGCTTCATCGCATAGCCGATCCACCTCCGGATTCCTGTAGCCCATGGTATTCGTCGACGGAATCTTCTTAATATTTTTAGAGGTAAACACAGAATCAATGGCGATAACAGGTTCGGCAAAGTCGCCCACGGGAGCCCAGTCTATTTCGTACTCCCAATTGCTGATTCTACCTACCCAGGTGGCATAGTCCGGAGGAGGGCGGAGGGTCGCCTGAATGCCGACCTTTCGAAGCTGCGTTCTCAAAAATTCACCACCGGCTTGCCCCCCCGGGTAAAAACTGAGCGAAAGGGGAAACCTGACTCCATCCCTTCCCCTCTTGAAACCGGCGTCGTCCAGGATCTGGTTAGCCTTGTTTGAGTCATATTCGTATTGGGGGAGGTTGGGGTTATGGAACGGGTTGGTATAGCGCAGGGGGCCGGCGGCGGGTTTCGCTAAACCCCCAAAAAACTCGATAAAA
This sequence comes from Deltaproteobacteria bacterium, assembly GCA_016875165.1. GTDB lineage: Bacteria > Desulfobacterota > SM23-61 > SM23-61 > SM23-61 > JAHJQK01. The sequence goes on along the minus strand of VGSF01000090.1, from coordinate 6,509 downwards.
AAATTCTTATCGAGGCTATGGGCAATCGCTTTTCTAACTTTTACGTTATCCAAAGGGGGCTTTCTGTGGTTTATTTGGAGAATACCCCGGATGCCTACAGCCTCGTATCCTTTTGTCGTCATCGCCAAATGTGCCATCTTCGCCAGTCGAAGAATTTCGAAAGGGGGAATAATACCAGGTGGAACAATGGAGGTGGATCCTGTTTCCAGGGCTATGCTGCGAGAGTTTGCATCGGCAATGTATTCAATGATGATTCGATCCAAATAAGGCCTTCCCTTACGAAAAAAGTTTTCATAGCGGTCCATTCTCATATACTGGCTTTTCTTCCACTCCACGAATTTAAAGGGCCCGGAACCGACGGGTTTCACATTGGCCGGATGCTTGCGAATCTCTCCTTCGCTGTAAATATGTTTGGGAAGGATGGGGAGAAAATAGGGATGATTGGCGGCAAGGAAACCGGGAAAGGGATGGATCAGCCTGAAGATGGCCGTATATGGGTCGGGAGTCTCAACTTTTTCAACTGGGCCAAATATGATCTCACCCATGGGATGGTTTTTTTTGACCAGTCCCAAGGAGAAGGCAACATCGGCAGAGGTAACGGCTTTGCCGTCATGGAAGGTGGCTCTTTCCTCTAAGAGAAAGGTATAGGTTCGCCCGTCAGGAGAAATTTCCCATTTTTTCGCCAGGTAAGGCCTGGGTTTATAATTTTCGTCGAACTGTAGTAGCCCGGCAAAGATTTGACAGGCAGGAAATACGACATTGCCCCCGCTGGCAAGAGCTGAATTAAGGTGGACAGGTTCCAGGGTAATCATCTTAAGGGTTCCGCCGCGGGGAATCTTTTCGACCTGGGCCAAAGCTTGGGAGCCTATCCATCCAATGACTACCAGAAGGATGATGCCTGCCAATAAAATTCTTTTCATCGCCCTTCTTGTGGCTATTTTCATGACCATCCCCTCCTTTCAAATAATCCTCGGAGAACGCATCCCGATATGACCGCAACCAAAAGATTATAGGGGCGACCCGGCGGGTCGCCCCTGCGCGGTTCTATTTTCTACGTGAAAGGATATTCCTTATTCTTTTCCTTTCCTATCGCCTGGAGAAGCGCGGCTTGATCCGGGAATATAACCGGCCTTTCTTCAGGTAATTTATGAATCAGGGATATGGATTCTGTCGGGCAGGAAGATACACAAAGACCACAACCGAGGCATCGCTCTTTGTTTATAATGGCATATCCATTTTGCATCTCGATGGCCTTCACCTGACACCGATCAACACAGACTTCACAGGCCGAACAGGTTTCCTCGTTAACCCGGGCATAATAGTCTGCTTTGGCGACTGCCAACGGGAGGTTATATTTGGTTATAAAGCCCAAGGCCTTGCAGCAGCATCCGCAGCAATTGCATATAAACATCTTGGCGCCTGAATGATTCGAGGAAAAATGGACTAAGCCTTCTCCCTCGGCCTGAAATAGAATCTGCCAGGCTTCTTCTTTGGAGATTTTTCTACCCAGTCCATTTTCGATGGCATAATCCGCCATAGGCCCAAAGGTCATGCAAGCCTCCAATAACTTTTCACAGCCTTCTCCCATGATCCTCTTCTCTTTCCGGCAGATGCATTCGGCAACCGCGAATTTGGTATGCGAGTTAATAATCTCCGAAACCTTTTCATACGGTTGAATTTCAGCCACTCTCTGTATTTCTTTTTCAACAGGAATGATGCGCCCCCCGGGAGTCTTTGATCTTTTCCTTTCCTGCACCATTCCTTCTTCAAAATATTTCTCGTACAGTTTGATGTTCTCCGGGTTCAAATTCTTCAATTGAAATTCCCATATTCCAATCACCCAGGGGATTAAAAAATACATATATTGTTGTTCAGGCGATTGGAAGCGAAAGATTAGCCCCTTTTTTGACATCCGGTAGAGGATTCCGGCCAACTCTTTTTCACCCCGACCTGCCCTCTCGGCAATCGTGGAAACAGGTTCCGGCAGAAAAGGTCGCAGGAAAAGCATGATCTCCGCCTCCTCTGGGGTAAAGAGCTTTTCTAATATTTCCATTTCCGCGCCGCTTTTGGTTTTGGGAAATCCTTGTGGGAATTTATCCAGCCTCTCCTGCACTTTCTCGTAAATGTTTGCCATGATTGCTTCCTCCTTATTGAAATATCCTGCCCTATTAATCATTTAATTCTATTTTTTTCCCCGGTTTATATTGCTTTTCGAAGAGCTGAGAATCTCCCAGAGTTCATCATAATTGGTAAAGGCCTTCTTTCCCTTACCCCCAATTTCTTCAACAAATCCAATGATCTGGCGGGGATTTTTCCTGTCAAAACGATAAATGCGAACAACGTAATTGGCTAAGACCACCTTGGCTGGCAAAATTCTCGCCTCCTGGAAATACCGGAATATGGAAATAGTGAGAATAAAGGCTCTTTTTTACACCCGATTGCAATAATACTCTTATTGCTCATTCTACCTCCTTTCCAAGGGCCTATTCCCTTCTATTTCCTCGGGGGTTACGGATTGGGTACAGATTCAGAAAAAAAAGAACCGGGGAAAGGGGGAAACGGGGAAGCCGGGCATGGAGGAAAGACGAAACGGGGAAACGGAGAACCGGAGAAATGGGGAAGCGGTGGTTATTTTATGAGCCATTTTTCAGGGTCATCAATCATTTTAACCAGTTGGCCCATGATTCGGTCGTACATTTTGTCCAGCTTATCACTTAGAGCTTTGTCAATATAATTACATCTTTCTGCAAACTCGGTCCATACCTGGGTCTCGCATGCTTCACTTTCGGCATCACTCAATTTGGCAATAAAGGCAGCCCTATACCGGCGTTTGCGCCAGGCTTCCGCCAGATTTGTACAAACAGAGCGAGAAGAACGTCGCATTTGATCCACAAGAGAAAATTTTTCTTCACCGGGGAAGGTTTTGGTTACATGGAAAATCTCCATCGCCGTTTCGATTGCATTTTGGTAAACTCGCAATTCCCGATAGGTCTTGATTTTTTCTCCCATCCTTCTTTCCTCCTATGCGTCGTTTTCCCGTTTCTCCGGCTCTCCGTTTCCTTTACTCCTTCGGGATCACCGGTTCCCCCCCTCCCCATTTCTCCGTTTCATTATGAATTGATAGATGGCTTGGGTTTTAGGAGAAGGTTCCACCCCGAAGGCCTGGGAAAGAGCCCTTTTGCAGCGGTGGTAAACCGACAGGGCCTCGGCCCGTTGGCCGAGGTGTTGATGGCAGGTCATGAGACCCTGGTAAAATTCCTCGGCAAGATCGTCAATTTCCAGCATCTTATGGTAGCAGTCCAAGGCTTCTTCCCATCGCCCCGCTTGTTGCCAGTATAGACCCGACCTTCCCACGCTTCGCAGGAACTTTCCCCGGAGACGTTCCCTCAGGGAGGTTGCCCAGGGCTGCTCGATTTCCCGGCTCAGGAAAGCCCCTCCATACATCTCAGTGGCTTTTTCCATAAGCCCAAGGGCAACCTCCTTCTTCCCTTCTTTCCATAGCGCTTCGGCTTGCTCCAAGATTTGCTCAAAGGCCCAGGCATCCACCCAGCAGTGCCTCGGGTCTAAGGTTAACCTTCCTTCTTGCAGCCGGATCGCTTTTTCATAGCCGAGTAACTGGCGGAGACGGTGCAGGGTTATCTTGAAAGACTGATGGGCAATATCGCCGTCAGCCTCAGGCCAGAGGGCATCTTCTATCTGGTCTTCCCTTACTCCCTTCCCTCCGAAGGCAATCAGGGTTTTCAGCAGGGCAAGAGGTCTCCTTTGGGTTTTCCTGGTGAACTGTATCGGCTTTCCGTCTTTTAATAATTCAAACCTTCCCAGGGTATAGATTTTTAGGGGCCAGGGCCAGTTTTCCAAATGGAGGAGCGGCTTTTCGGGAATCAGATTTCGTTTGCTGATTAGTTCCTGCACATATTCCACTTCGATTCCGGCATCCAGCGCTTGGGAACAGAGCCTGACCATGGCCGGGGGCCGGTCGATATAGGTGTCAAAATATTTTCCTTCCTTTCCGATGGCCAGTGCTTCCCGGAGGGAGAGCAAACATAACTCTTCTTTTCCTTGATCCAGGCTGAAGAGGGCCCTGGCGAATAAGGCATAAAATTTGGCATTTTTGCTTTTAATCATGCCGGCTAAATGAAAAGCCTGGTTCAGGTGCTCTGCCGATTCCCGCTCCCTGCTCCTTAGATGCGCTGTGTGACATTTCAACAAGTGGCAGATGAACAGACTAAGAGGAGATCCCACATCCCTACTGAATTTCAAAGCTGTTTCCGCGTGAGCCGCGGCTTCATCCGGGTTTCCTTGAAAAAGGGCCACGCGGGTTTTCAGGATATGATAAAAGGTCTTATCCCAGGCCTTCGAGGGCGTTGACGAGCTTTCGAGCTTCTCCATCCACTCTTCAGCCTTCCTGCCATCGTTGACGCTCAGAGCGCTGAGGGTCCCATGGTATAAAAACATCCTATCCAGGATGTGGATACCGGTTATTCGTGATATTTCCAGGCCATCGGATATCGCCTCAAGGCCCTTTTCATGGGACCCTGCAAAGCGATGACAGATTGACTCGGCAAATTTTGTCGTTAGCCGGGCAAGAGGGGAAGCATCTCGGGATTGGGCTAAGTTTCGTAAGGAGTCGGTGACATCCTTCAATTTTACATAATCGCCGGTAAACATTCGATATAAAACCTGCCGGGCCAGAGCAATGATTTTAGCGCTCACATTTGTACGATGTTCCAAAGAAGCGAGCAGCCGTTCGGACCACATATCGATTTCAGGATGCTGGGGCTGTCTGATTAACAGTGCCGTGAACATACTGCAGGCTACGCGGGTCCCAATCTCGTCGGAAGGCAATTTCCCAGGGTCATGCAGGATTTCCGCGAGCACGGAAATCCACTTATCAAACCGTTTAAAGTCTGAAAGATCAAACCAGATGGATTCCACAATCCCTGACCAGGCCAGAAGTATCCCTTTTAAATCTTCCCGGGTTTTGAATTGTTCAAAGGCTTTCTCAAAAAAGAGTTGGCTTTGCCCAGGATGGAAGGGAAGGCGGCACGAACCCATCCAGAAGAGAATCCATGGATTGCTATCCAGGATTCCCCCGGGGAGACTGTTCAACCAGTCTTCGAGAGGAAGATTTCTCCCCTGTGCCAACATCGTTGGCGCGTACTTGGTGATTAAACGAACGAGTCCATCCCAGTCCCTCGCATCCCGGAGAAGCACAGCGGCATCCTCCGTCTGCCCGGCTTCCTCCAGGAGCGTGGCCGCTCCATGAATCAAAATGGACCGGGTCTTCGGGGAGAAAGTTTCTTTAGCCCGGGAAATTAAAAAATCCCGGAACAAGGGGTGATACTGGTATATGAACTCGCCATGGAAGCGCTTCTCGGTAAAGTAATGAGTCCGGCTCAACGTATTCAAAATGCGGCCGGCATGAGAAAGGCCCGTAAGGTCTTCAGCCATTTTGGCCGTCATCTTGGGGAAAAAGGCGGTCTTGAGAAGAAAATCTCGGATCTCCCCTTCCGTTTTTTCAAAGAGTTCATTCCCGAAATAATCAATAATCTCTTCGGGAGTAAGCTTTCCAAGGGCCTGGGGTTCGATGACTTTTCTCTCCACGCTCTCCAGCATCAAAACCAATCCGGCCGCCCACCCATCGGCAGCCTTATGCAGATGGGATATGGCTTCTCTGGTTTGTTTTTCCCGGGATCGCTGGCGGACGATTCCCTCCGACTCCTCCCAAGTCAAACGGAGATCATCCCAGGCGAGAACCTCCATCTGATGGTTGGCCCGCAGCCGGATTAAAGCCGGAGGAGGATCGCTGCGGCTGATGATGATTACGTTGATTCCTGCGGGAATTATGGATAATCCGTTGAGGATTACCTCGTGAAAAGGTGAATTGGTTGGGATTTCTTGGTAGTTGTCGAAGACAACAACAAATCCCCCCTTAATCCCCCCTTTATCAAAGGGGGAAGAGGGGGGATTTGACTTTGCCATAGGGGGGCTTAAGGGATTTGAGCGGCGCTTCGGGGGATTCAGACGATTATAGAGTTCCTCAAAATACCGTAGAGTAAATGTTGGGATGCCTTGCTGATATTCTGGAGTGAGGAGGGGCAGGGGTTTTTTCTTTTGGGGGGCGGCGGCGCGGGCCCCCATTCCCAGGTAATAGTAAAAAGTTGCTGGATCTGCGTCCCCTTCGTCTATCTGATACCAAAGGCAGGGAAGTTTGCGGGCATCAAGATAGCTGGATACCAGGGTGGTCTTTCCGCAGCCAGGAGGACCGCATACCCAGATCACCGGCTGCTTGCGCATGCGGTCCAGCCGGGCAAACAGCCTCTTTCTGGGGTAGATCCCGGTTAGGATTGGAGGAGTTACCTTGCTCATAAAACTCAAAAGGCCTAGCGTGACTTTATTACGCTGATTTGATTTGGAGACATAACGTCTTGAAATTACAATAATAATTCTTCATTTCAGTTGTATACACTGAAGGGGATATTGGTCTTCAGTTCTTTGTCAACTAAATC